>JALXAF010000413.1 GCA_026992375.1 Anaerolineae bacterium | reverse complement strand
CGGGCGGGCGTCGAGCGGGTCATGGGCTTTTGCACCGAAGAGGAATACTGGGAGTTTCTGCGCTCGGCCCCCGTCTTCGAGCGGATGCTGATTCGCTCGGGCATCATTCTCATCAAATACTGGTTTTCGGTGAGCAAAGAAGAGCAGGAGCGGCGGTTCCAGGCCCGGGCCAAAGACCCCACCAAACGCTGGAAGCTGAGCCCCATGGACATCAAGGCCCGGGCCATGTGGGAGGAGTATTCCAAGGCCAAAGATGAGATGTTCGCCTACACCGACATCAAACAATCGCCCTGGTGGGTGGTGAATTCGGATGACAAACGCCGCGCCCGCCTGAACACCATCCATCACCTTCTCAGCATGATCCCTTACGAAGATCTGACGCCCGGGCCCATCGAACTGCCTCCGCGGCCCGAACCGCGCACCAAATACATGCGTCCTCCCATGGAATATCAAAACTTTGTGCCAGAAGTGTACTGATTATGTCTCGAACAGCTCTCTATGGCGGCGTTGAGGCGGGCGGCACCAAATTCGTCTGTGCGGTTGGCGATACAACGGGCCATCTTCTCGAAACCATCACATTCTCCACCACCTCGCCCGAGGAGACCCTGGCCCAGACCATCGATTTCTTTCGCCAATTCCCGCATGTGCAAGCCATCGGCGTGGGCTCCTTCGGGCCGGTGGATTTGCGGCCCGGCTCGCCCACCTGGGGCTTCATCACCACCACGCCCAAGCCCGGCTGGCAGCATGTCGATGTGGCGGGGACGTTGGGAGAGGCGTTGGGCCTGCCTGTGGCCTTCGACACCGACGTCAACGCCGCGGTCCTGGGCGAAAAACGATGGGGCGCGGCCCAGGACGTGAGCGATTTCGTCTATCTCACCATCGGCACGGGCATTGGCGGCGGCGGGATGATCAACAGCGCATTGATGCACGGGCTTTTGCATCCCGAGATGGGGCATCTGCGCCTGCCCCACGATTGGGAGCGCGATCCTTTTCCGGGCGTTTGCCCGTATCATGGCGATTGCCTGGAGGGGATGGCCTCGGGCCCGGCCATCGTACAGCGCTGGGGACGACCGGGCGACGAACTGCCCCCCGAACATCCCGCCTGGGACCTGGAGGCGCAATATCTGGCTCTGGGCCTGGTCAACATCATCCTCACCCTCTCGCCCGAGCGCATCATCATGGGCGGCGGCGTTATGAATCAGCGTCAGCTATTCCCCAAGATCAGAGCCGCGGTGCAGGCATTGCTGGCGGGCTACGTCCAGCACCCCGCCATCCTCGATGAAATCGAGCGCTACATCACGCCGCCCGGTCTGGGCGGCCGCGCGGGCGTGATGGGCGCGCTGGCGTTGGCGATGTCTGAGCGTTGATAAAATCAGCGCTGCTTGCTGCAGGTTCGCAACGCCCACGTTGGGCGAGGCGCCAACCGGCGTCAAACGTCAAGCGTCATGCGTCACGTCCTTGACGTTTGACGAAATTGGCTTCCCGCGTATCGACCTTACACCACTCAAAGGAGCATTTCCATGTCCAACGTAGCCAAAGTCATCGAACTGGTCGGTAAATCCGATAAAGGCTGGGAGGATGCCGCGGCCAATGCGGTCAAGGCCGCCGCCCGCACCTTGCACGACATCACGGGCGTAGAGGTGATGTCTATGACCGCCAAGGTAAAAGACGGCAAGATCGTCGAATACAAGACCACGGTCAAGATCGCTTTCGCCGTGGCCTCGTAAGCAATCCGGGATGCGGCGCACTTGCACGAGATGCGAAGTGCGTCGCATCCAACAGAGCGTTTAGCAGCTCACTTCCTGCACCACCGGCACGATGACGGGGTTGCGGCGGGTGGTCTGGTAGAAGTAGCGGCTCAGGGCCTCCTGGATGCTGGTCAGCATGGCCTGCCGCTTTTTACTCTTGTTCTTCTTCAGGGTCTTGGCCAGGGTTTCCTCAGCGCCCTTGAGCACCGTGTCGGTCTGATCGGTGTAGATGACGCCCTGGGTGATGATCTGCGGCGCGCCCGCCAGCTCGCGGCCGCCCTTCTTCATGGGGATAACGGCCACCACGAAGCCGCCCTTGGCCAGCGCGTCCCGTTCGTGCAGCACCTTGGGCCCGACATCGCCCACGCCGCTGCCATCCACGAAGATGTAGCCGCCGGGCGCGTGATCCACCACCCGACAGCCCTCGGGCGTGATCTCCAGCACATCGCCATCTTTGATCTTGTAGATGCGCTCGGTGGGGATGCCCATGCTTTCGGCCAGTTTGGCGTGCAGATGTAGATGTCGCAGCTCGCCGTGGACGGGGATGAAGAATTTGGGATGCACCAGGGAAAGGAGCAACTTCATCTCCTCCTGGCTGGCGTGGCCCGAAACATGCACATGGGCCAGGGGCGGATAGATGACCTCAGCGCCTTTGGATACGAGCTGGTTGATCACCCGGGCCACTTCCTCCTCGTTGCCCGGGATGGGCGATGAGGAAAGCACCACAGTGTCATCCTTGCGCAACTGGATATCGCGATGGCGGTCGGTGGCGATGCGGGCCAGCGCGGCCTCGGGTTGCCCCTGGCTGCCGGTGATCATAATGGTTACCTGTTTGGATGGCAGCTTCTTGGCCGTATCCAGCCGCACATACACGCCCTTGGGCACCTTGATGTAACCCAACTTGCGAGCGGTCTCGAAATTCTGCACCATTGAGCGCCCGGCGATGGCGATCTTGCGCCCGTGCCGATGGGAGATATCGATGATCATCTGCAGGCGATGGAGCTGGGAGGCGAAGGATGCCACCAGCACCCGGCCCGGCGCGTCCCGCATGATCTCATTGAACGCGGGCTCCAGGGTTTTTTCCGAGGGGGTGAAGCCCGCGCGCTCCGCGCCGGTGGAATCGGCGAACAGGGCCAGCACGCCCGGTTCGGCCAGCGCGGCCAGGCGCGAAAGATCGGGGCCCTCGCCGCCGGGCGGGGTCAAATCGATCTTGAAATCGCCGCTGTGGATAAGCCGTCCCACGGGCGTGTCGATGGCCAGGGCCATGCTGTCGGGGATGGAGTGGCTGAGGAAGACGCTGTGCACGTCGAAAGGTCCCAGCCGCACCACGTCGCCCGGCTGGATTTCGCGCAGATCGGGCTTGTAGCCGCGCCCGAAGTACTCCTTCAGCTTGCGTTCGACCAGGGCCAGCACCAGTTTGGTGGAGTAAATGGGCGCCTGGATTTCTTCCAGCAGAAAGGGCAGGGCGCCGGTGTGGTCTTCGTGACCATGGGTGATGACGATGCCGCGCACCCAGTCCTTCTTGTCGCGCAGGTATTCGAAATTGGGGATGACCAGGTCCACGCCCAGCATATCCTGTTCGGGGAACATGACGCCGGCGTCGACGATGAGGATGTTCTTCCCGTATTCGAAGACGTTCATATTGCGGCCGATTTCTCCCAGGCCGCCCAGGGGGGTGAATTTCAGTGTATTTTTTGCCATGATGGTTGTTTTTTGGGAAGGGTTTGGGAATTGACTTCATGCCGCGCTTTCACTTTGCAGCCAGTGCGACAGCCATAATCCGTGATGCGTGATGCCAGCAATTCCAAATTTAGAATCCTCAAGAGGCAAGAGAGCGATTTTACCCCTCCCGGCCTCCTTTTGCCCCCACCCCGACCCTCCCCCGATACTCGCTGCGCTCGTGTTCGGGGGAGGGAGATGCTCATCTGCTACACAAATTGGCAAAGCGATGGGCTCCTCCCCCTGCAAGGCGCAGCCGAAGCGGGGGGAGGCCGGGAGGGGG
>JALXAF010000412.1 GCA_026992375.1 Anaerolineae bacterium | reverse complement strand
GATGACGTTTCGATGATGACCGCGGCCCGCCGCGTGGCGGACATGGGCGGCGGCTTGGTGGCCGCGGATGGCGAGCAGGTGCTGGCCGAGGTTCCCCTGCCTCTGGCGGGCCTGATGAGCAAAGAGCCGATGGAGATCATCCGGGATCAGGTGGATGCGGCCATCGCCGCGGCCCATCATTTGGGCTCGCCCTTGCACGATCCCTTCATGGGCATGAGCTTCATGGCCCTGGAGGTCATCCCCAGCCTCAAGCTCACCGACCTGGGCCTGGTGGATGTGGACAAATTCGAGTTCACATCCCTGTGGGTGAAGTAGATCGTCAAGCGTCATGCGTCAAACGATGAGAACGATATGACCGAACTCCCCTACATCACCCCCGAGCTGCCCGGCATTGGCGGCGAAATCAAAATCGAACCGGAGCACTTCATCGTGGAGGAGGTTCCGCTGTATCCCCCTGCGGGCGAGGGCGAGCATCTCTTCGTGCAGTTCACCCGCGAGGGCCAGACCACGCGCGAGGTGGTGGAGAATCTGGCCCGAGCGCTGGGCGTGAATCCCGGCGGCATTGGTTACGCCGGGCTGAAGGACAAGCGCGCCCGGGTCACCCAGGTGTTATCATTGCCTGAGACGACGCCGCAGCGGGCGGAGGAGGCGGTGCGGGCTCTGGGGTATGCGTTCGATTGGGCCATTCCTCACAACCGCAAGCTGCGCCCCGGACATCTGTTGGGTAATCGCTTCACCATCACCATCCAGAATCCCGCAGTCGAGGACGCGATGGACCGGGCTCAGGCCATCGTGCGGGCGCTGGAGGCGCGGGGAATGCCCAATTTCTTCGGCAAGCAGCGTTTCGGGCAATATGGCGACAACGCCGAACAAGGATTGGCCATCTTGACGGGCAAAAAACGACGTCCTCGTCAAAAATGGCTGACCCGCTTGCTGATCTCGGCCTATCAATCGCAGCTTTTCAACGATTATCTCACCCTGCGCATCCAGCGCGGCCTGTTCCATCGCATCCTGTTGGGCGACCTGGCCAAGAAGACGGACACCGGCGGCATGTTCATCGTGGATGACGTGGAAACCGACCAGGCCCGCTTCGATTGGCGGGAGATAACCTTTACAGGCCCGCTGTTTGGGTATAAAATGAGACATCCCCAGGCTGACGCGGCGGCGTTGGAGGAGGAGATACTGTCCACATCCCCTGTCACGCCTGAGCAGTGGCGCAAGAATCGCACGGACGGCAATCGCCGCGTCGGGCGCATCTTTCTGCAGCCGGTGGATTTGAAACCTTGCCGCCACGGATTGCGTCTAAGTTTCTATCTGCCAAAAGGCGCTTACGCCACCATTCTCTTGCGGGAAGTGATGAAACCCGCCGCACCTCTGCCCCGATTCGAATGAACGACTTCAACCATTTCCCCAATCGCATTCCCATCTTTCCCCTGCCCATGGTTTTCTTTCCGGGCCAGGTGAGAGGACTGCATATTTTCGAGCAGCGCCACAAAGACCTGCTGCAAATGTGCATTCACACCGGCTCGCCCTTCGGCATCGTGCTGGAAAACCGCCCCACCAGGGCCGAGCCGAATCCGCTGCCGCATAAAGTGGGCGTGTTGGCCCACATCTTCCAGGTCGCCCGGCAGCCCGACGACACTTTCCTCATCCAGGTCTACGGCGGCGAGCGTTTTCGGGTGCAGCAGTTTTACCACGACATGCCCTTCCTACAGGCGAAGATCGACAGCGCTCCCCTGGCTCAGACCGACAGCGATCTCTCCATCCGCATGTTCGATACGGTCAGCGACCTGCTGGAGGAGTATCTGGACGCGCTCACCCAGGCCTCCGGCTTCGATTTTCAGATTCCCGACATTCCCGAAACGCCCGAGCAACTGGGTTATCTCACAGCGACGGCATTGCAGATCAACAACGAGCAGAAGCAATCGCTGTTGAGCAAAACCACGCTGCCCGAACTCTTCAGGGATGAAATCACCTATCTGCACAGCGAGCTGGACTTGATGGCGTGGATCAACAGCACCATCGAATCTCCCATCAACAACATTTTCTCCGGCTTCGGGCCGGAAAACGCCATCTCGCTGAATTGATCTCGGGCGATCTATCCGAGTCCGCTCGCTTCTCGTGCCCTATCGAAGACATATCCCCGCCCCTCGTTACCGCGTTCTGGCTGTCAGCGACAAGGTGGAGCCGCGATTGTACGGGCCATCCGTCACCAAGATAGCGCGGGATGTCGATTTCATTGTTGGCTGCGGGGATTTGCCCTACTACTATCTGGAATACATCGTATCGATGCTCAACAAGCCGTTGTACTATGTGCACGGCAACCACGATCGGCCAGAGCATCGCTCCAATCGAACCATCATCAAAGAACCGCAAGGGGGGATCAATCTCCACGCCCGCGTGATGGCCATCGACGGATTGCTGGCGATGGGGCTGGAAGGCTCTCATCGCTACAATCGCAATACCAGCTATCAGTACACGCAGACGGAGATGTGGGGGATCATCGTCAAAATGATGCCGGCGTTGCTCACAAATCGCATTCTTTTCGGGCGTTACGTGGATGTGCTCATCACCCACTCGCCGCCTTTTGGCATCCACGACGCCGCCGATCGACCCCATATTGGCTTCAAGTCGTTTCTCAGCTTCATGCGATGGTTCAAGCCTCGCTATCTGCTGCACGGGCATCAGCACGTCTATCGGGATACCGAGATCACCCGCTCTCGTTACGCCCAAACCGAGATCATCAACGTCTATCCCTGGCGATTGCTTGATCTCGAATTCCCAGCCGCATCCGCCCCACCATAAGGAGTTGCCAGATTATGAGCGACCTGGACCCCGAATTTCTGCAACAGCAAGACCGGCAGATGGCCGCCCAATTCGGGGAGGACAGCCCCGCCGCGCGTCAATTCGATCGGGCCCGTCGCAGGGTGGTCGTCCACGACATCATGGCCTTTCTGCGCGGCTATCGCAATCATCTTCTGGATTTCGGGCCGCTCAGCGAATCCTTGGCCTCGGGCGAACCGGTCGATCTGGGCATTCAGGATGTGCCGCTGAAAGCGATTCGCGGTAGCGTGGATCGCTATCAGGAATTCGATATGGCGTTCCTGCCCAAGCATGAGGGGCTGCGGGATCGCTGGCAGCGGGTGGCAGCAGCCCGGCGTTACGGGCTGCCCATGCGTCCGGTGGAATTGTACAAGCTGGGGGATGTGTATTTCGTCAAGGACGGGCATCATCGGGTTTCGGTGGCCCGATTGCACGGCGATGAAACCATCCAGGCCCATGTGCTGGAGCTGACCTCCCGCGTGCCGCTGCATCCAGACCTCAACCCCAAGGATCTGCCAGACATCCAGGCGTATGGCGATTTTTTGAGGGTGACCAAAGCCGATGAGATCTTGCCGCACGTGGATTTGCGCCTGAGCGAGCCTCAGTACTACGCCCGCCTGCTGCGGCATATCGCTCTGTTTCGCTATCTCAACCGAGAGCCGGGCGAAGAGCCGCGCGAATGGCCCGAAGCCGTCCGGGCCTGGTACGAGCAGCTCTATCGCCCCATCTGCGAGATGATCCGCGCTTCGGGGGTTATGAAGCGCTTCCCCAAACGCACCCGCACCGATCTTTATCTCTGGATCACCACCCACTTCCGGCAGCTCAACAACCGGCTGCCCCGGCCCGATGAGTTGGATGAGATCGCGGATCATCTGGATGACACCTATCTGGCCCCATTCTGGAATGGCTGACCGGGCGACTCAGATCATCCGAAGGCATCCACATTCCGTAGGGAAA
>JALXAF010000411.1 GCA_026992375.1 Anaerolineae bacterium | reverse complement strand
TAACGCATCGACGCGAACATCGATTGTCATAATCTGAACTCCTTTCAAATAGGGTGGGCGCTCTTGAATCTATTATGCACTTTGGCCTCGTCAAACTGGCGTTTTACGTCATTTGCCCGCGGAATTCGTTGCTGATAACGCGGATACGACAGGTTTTGTGGATTTTTCGGATTGAAAAAGACTGGCTCCCCTGAAAAAAGGTCAATCCTTGCACCGAGGGTTGGAAAACCGGTGAAAATAGGCTGGTTTCGGCACAGTTTTATCAGCGAAATCCTATGATTTTCGCTGCGTTTTCTGCGTTCGTCGCGGTTAATGACTTTTTCAGTGGATTCAAGGCTTTTTCCTGCGTAAATCCGCTATGATCCGATTTTTCAGCGTCATCCGCGAGCATCGAAAAGCGGATGACAGGAAAACGATTAGAATTTGACAAGAAGTTCATAACAGGCTCTAGAACTTGGTACTCGATTCTTGTTACGAGTTTACGTTTCTGGAATAAGGTTGTCTATGATCTATATCTGTTTCGAGACGTAAACTTTACAAGAGCGATGCGACTTTCGGCTGGATGGCGATTCAGTGGTATAATAATTTCGGCTCAAGAAACAATGCCTGATGATGAACAGCGAGGTTTTTCATCAGGTGGACGCTCTAAAAGATAATAATCTAACACAAGGAGGTGTTATGGCTACCGCAGCCACGAAGTCCAAAAAGACGCGACAACAGGGGCGTCCGTCAGATCGTCTGACCGACGAACAGTTGTTGCGGTTCTACAAAACCATGGTGCTTGGCCGAAAGGTGGATGAGCGCAGTTGGGTGATGAACCGGCAAGGGAGAGCGCCATTTCACATTTCGGGCATCGGACACGAAGCCATTCAGGTGGCGGCCGCGGCGACGCTGCGACCAGGCTATGATTGGCTCTATCCCTATTATCGCGATCTGGCATTTGTGCTGGCCATGGGAATGACGCCCGCGGATCATTTCTTGGGGCTGTTGGGCAAAGCGGGTGATCCCAGCAGCAGCGGCATTCAGATGCCTTCACACTACTCCAACGCTAAGTTACGCATCGGCAGCATCTCCAGTCCGGTGGCCACCCAGGTGCCCATCGCCGCGGGCACGGCCCTGGCCAGCAAGCTGAAGGGAACGGATGAGGTGACGGTGGTGTGTCTGGGCGAGGGCTCCACCAGCCAGGGCGATTTTCACGAGGGATTGAACTGGGCGGGGGTGCACAAACTGCCTTTCATCTGTATCGTTCAGAACAATCAGTATGCAATTTCGGTGCCAATCGAGAAGGAGATGGCGGTCAAAAATGTGGCGGATCGGGCCATCGCCTATGGCATCGCAGGCGTGGTGGTGGACGGCAATGACGTGCTGGCCTGCTACGATGTGATGTATGAGGCGGTGCAGCGGGCCCGAAACGGCGAAGGCGCCACCCTGGTGGAGGCCAAGACCTATCGCATCACGCCCCACTCCTCCGATGATGATGATCGCACCTATCGCAGCCGTGAAGAGGTGGAGAAGTGGAAGAAACGGGATCCCATTCTGATGTTCGAGAAGGCGCTGTTCGGACGCGGCATCATCAACGATGAATTGAAACAGGAAATCGAAAACTGGGCCGTTGCAGAGGTGGATGCAGCGGAGGAGGAGGCGGTCGGCGCCCCCTATCCCGACGTTTCCGAGATGACCAGGCATCTTTACGGCCCCATGCCGAACTGGGAGGAGGATTGAACCATGGCGATTATGAACAACATCGAAGCGTTGCGCGAGACGCTGCGCCAGGAGATGGAACGCGATCCTCGCGTCATCATCGCGGGCGAGGATGTAGGCCCGCGCGGAGGCGTCTTCCGCGCCACCCAGGGGCTGTATCAGCAGTTTGGCGAAAAACGGGTTATCGATACGCCGCTGGCTGAGCTTTCCATCGTGGCCACGGGCATTGGCATGGCCCTGACGGGCTATTTCAAGCCTATCGTCGAGATTCAGTTTGCCGACTTCATCTTTCCCGCATTCAATCAAATTCTCAGCGAGGCGGCGCGTATGCGCTATCGCACCCGCGGTGATTGGACTGTGCCCATCATCATCCGCGCGCCCTATGGCGGCGGCGTTTCGGGCGGACTCTACCATTCTCAGTCGGTGGAGGCGTTCTTCGCCCACATTCCGGGTCTTTATGTGGTTGCCCCAACGACGCCCTACGACATCAAGGGCATGTTGCGGGCGGCTTTGCAATTGGATGATCCCGTGCTCTTCTTCGAGCACAAGAAGACCTACCGCTTGATCAAAGGCGAGGTGCCCGAAGAGGATTACGTGGTGCCCATTGGCAAGGCGGCGATGCGCCGCGAGGGCGATGATCTTACAGTGATCAGCTATGGCCTGGCCATGCACGATTCGGTGAAAGCCGCGGATATTGTGGCGGCCGAGGGCATCAGCGCCGATGTCATCGATCTGCGCACCCTGCGCCCGCTGGACAAGGAGACCATCCTCAACTCGGTGAAGAAGACGGGCAAGGTTCTCATCGTGCACGAGGATAATCCCACCGTAAGCGTAGGCAGCGAGGTGGCGGCCATCATCGGTCAGGAAGCTTTCGAGTATCTCGACGGCCCCATCACCCGGCTGACGCCGCCCGACGTGCCCGCGGTGCCCTTCAGCCACCCCTTGCAGGACGCTTTCATGCTGAACCCCGAAAAGATCGCCGCGGCCATGCGCGAGCTGGCGGCATACTGATCCGAAAAGAGGCGCTTCATGGCAACCAAAGTCATCATGCCCCGCATCGGCGGCACAGTCGTCGAGGGAACCATCAAAAAATGGCTGGTGCAGGAAGGCGATCGCGTCAAGCGCTATCAGCCCATTTTGGAGGTTTCTTCGGAAAAGGTTACCATCGAAGTGCCCGCGCCTGTGGATGGCGTCGTTCTGAAGATATACTTTCCTGCGGGGGAATGCGTTCCCGTGGGAGAGACGCTCGCCCTCATTGGCGAGCCAGATGAGACGCCCGAAGAGAAGTGAATGAAATCCGAAGCTGTTGCAGACAGCATCGCCCATAAACAAGGACGAGACTATGGCCACAAATGTTATCATGCCCCAACTGGGGGAATCTGTCGTCGAAGGAACCATCACCAAATGGCTGGTCAAGGAAGGTGATGAGGTCAAACGCTATGATCCATTGCTGGAGGTTTCTTCTGACAAAGTCGACACCGAAGTGCCCGCGCCCACCGATGGCGTTGTTCTGAAGCTGCTGGTTCCCGAAGGAACCACGGTTCACGCCGGGACTGTTATCGCCATTTTGGGCGAACCGGGCGAAAGTGCGGAGAGTGATGACGCTCCCGCAGCTCAGCCCGCCAAAGGCCCGGCGCAACAGGCCTCAACGGCTATGGCCGCCGTCAGCGCGGCCGGAGCCGCAGCCACACAAAAAGCGCTGGGCTTCATCAGTCCGGTGGTGGCCCGTCTGGCCGAAGAGTACAACGTCGATCTGACCAAAATCAAAGGCACGGGCATACGCGGCCGCATTCGTAAAAAGGACGTGTTAGATTACATCAAGCAGCGAGAAGCGGAGCCAGAAACGCCCGAATGGGAGAAGCCAGGCTCCGGCGAGCTTTTCAAGCCCGCCAGGGCCGAGGAGTATGCGCCATTGCCCGCTCCCAAGCCTGCCGCGCCCCCGCCCTCCATGGCGGGCGACGAAGTGACGCCCCTCAGCCGTATGCGCAGGCTCATCGCTGATCACATGGCGCAATCCAAGCGCGTCTCGCCTCATGTGACCACGGTGTTCATGGTTGATATGACTCGGGCGGTGCAACACCGCTATGCCAACAA
>JALXAF010000410.1 GCA_026992375.1 Anaerolineae bacterium | reverse complement strand
ATCCTCGGTGGACCAGGGGGCCAGGGCGCCGACCGAGAAGTTGTCTTTCAGGCCGGGCAGGTCTTTGAGCGAGGCCACGAATCCCTGATCGAACAGGTCGCGTCCCGTTGCAAAGGAGCGAACGAAGAACAGGTCGGGCGCGGTGCCGGTCTCGAGCTGGGTGCGCAGGGTGGTGTCGTAGTCAATGGGAGCAGTGGGATCGAATTTGACGGTGATGTTGGGGTATTTCTCGTGGAATTTTTCCAGGATTTTATCCCAGGCGTCAACATCATCCGAGCGCCAGGAGCCCAGGGTGAGGACGACCTCTTCTGCGGCGGGGGCTTCGGTGGCTTTGGGAGCCGCGGTGGGCTTGGGAGCCTCAGTAGGCTTGGGGGCCTCAGTGGCTTTAGGGGCCTCGGTGGCCTTGGCTGCCGGGGCTTCTTCCTTGGCCGGGGCCTGTTTCGAGCCGCCGCAGGCTGCCAACGAGACAGCCAGAAGGGCGACGATCAAAAGAAAAAGGATGGTCTTCTTCGACATGGTAATGATCCCTCCGAAAGGAATGTGAGCGGATTGGAGAAAGTGTTTGTTCTGTGGGTGGGGTGTTCAAAGTCGTTTTGCTTGTTTGGTGAATAGCCGTCTCCTTTTTGATATTTGTGAGTAGTCGATCGAGATAGTTGAATGGGCAGGCAACTTCTTCTTCGGATATTTTTGTGTGGATACGTTGCATTCGTTGCAGAATGCGTCGCGCATCCTTTGCTTCGTTTTTCATAACTACTAAGGTCTCATCACCACTTTTTGCCCCGAAAACATGAAGAAGATGATGGCACGAAGAATTTTTCTTTATTTTTCTCTTCGTGTTCTCGAAAACTTCAAGCCTTCGTGGCTTTTTGAGGCTCAAAGCCGAGTACGTTAGCAGTTACCTTTTCTCTGCATCCGGCGCGAGATTAGACCAATGCCATTTCTCCTGATAACACGGCGGCGACAGCGCCTTTTACCACAATGTCTTGCCCCAAATCGCTGGCGTGGATGTTGGTTTTAGCGGCAAGCATGGGATGAATGGTCGCTTCGAACTCGGTGCGTATGGCCTGAATGAGGGGGGCGCCAAAGTGGACCAGGGCGCCACTTATGATAATCTGTTCGACATTGAGAATGCTGACGACGGTGGCTACGGAATACCCCAGCCGCCGCCCCATTTGCCGAATGACTTGATGCAAATCGTCGTCACCCGCCTCGAATGCCTGCAAGACAGCCTGCAGATCGATGGCTTCGGGCGTTGGGGCGAACTGATGGAGTTTGGATTGGGCATTGCGCCAGGCGATGGCCCGGGCCTGGGCGATGAGCGCTTCCTCGCTGACGACGGTTTCGAGACAGCCGGTGTTGCCGCAGGAGCAGCGCTGGGCTTCGGGCCCGCGTACCACTGTAACATGACCGATCTCGCCCGCACCAAAAGAATCGCCCAGATGCAGCCGCCCGTTGAGCACGACGCCCGCGCTGACTCCCATGCCCACCGTGATCACCACCAGATTGGGGCCAGTGCGGCCATTGCCAAACGTGTATTCTCCCAACGCCGCCACATGGCTATCGTTGGCGATGTAAACCGGCACATGATAACGCTCTTCCAGCAGTCGTCGCAAGGGCGTGTCTCGCCATTGCAGGCGGCCCGATTGGCGCACAATGCCCAGACTGGCGTCCACCACGCCCGGCGCGCCGATTCCAATCCCCAGCAGAGCATGTTCGCCAGATTCCTCGATCAAATCATCCAGCAAACGATACACCCGTTCCAGTGCCGCTTCGCCCGTGCGATTTGCCAGGGGCGTGCGCCGTCTCCGCCTGATTGCGCCTCGCAGATTAGCGATGACGCCTGCGAATTCCCGGCCGCCGAGATCGATGCCGATGATATGGCGGGCGTCGTCGTCGACGCGTAGCAGTGTGGCCGGTTTGCCCCGTTCCAGAAGACGCTGCCCCACCTCCAGAACCAACCCCTCGGCCATGAGTGACGTCACGACATTGGAGACGGTGGTTCGGGCCAGATGCGTGGCGCGGGCGATATCCGCGCGGCTGATGGGCCCCTGATCATAAATGGTCTTGAGCACCAGGCGCTTGTTGTGCAGCTTTGCACGTTTTTGGGTCGCCTTTTCTGTCAATGAAAACATGTGAATAGTGAGCTGCTATTTTGTAAGTCCGATGGACAAACTAAATCCTACTATAAACGAAGACCGCGTGTTTGTCAATACCCGGCGCTTTTGGTTATTGGTAACTTGACAAATGCCGCCAGGTCTTTCGCAACAGGATCGTTGATATTCGGTAGTAGACATTCGAATCACCTCAAAACAATAGAGGATATCCACAATATCCACTATCCGGTATCCCTAAACCAGTTTGTCAAGCTCCAACATCGATTTCGAACTATACCCCGCCAGACGTTATCCTCACTGACCAAAGCTGGCCATAACTGCTGACGCACCCTGACTAACAAACCACAAAGGGCGCTAAGGCGCCAAGAACATGAAGAAAAAATGTATAAATTCCTCTTTGCTCCTTTGTGCCTTGGCGCCTTGGTGTTTTTGGTAGTTTTCGGTGACGACCTTAGTAGTTGCCGCTGGCCGCAAATTGCTTCAGCCAATCCACCAGGGCCCGGGCCCGCTCGGGCGTGGCCGCCTCGGCAAAAATGCGCAACACCGGCTCGGTGCCCGAAAAGCGCAGCAACGCCCACTGGTCGTCCTCGAAGTAGATTTTGACGCCATCCATATCCGAGATGCGCACCGCGGGCAGCGGCAGTTCGCCCGCGTCCAGGGCCTCTTGCAGCCGCCGGGGCACCACAATGCGCATCTCAGGCGTGGCCGGAATGTTGTCCTCCACCATGAACAGCCGTCCGGTGATGGCCCAAATCTCCTCCTGCAACTGAGAGATGGTCTTGCCCGTCTTGGCCAGCATCTCCACCACCAGGGCCGAGGCGAAGATGCCATCCTTGCCCAGAATGTGCCCACGAATGGTGAGACCGCCGCTGGATTCACCCCCCAACAGCGCGTTGTGTTCAACCATGCCCGCCGCGATCCACTTGAACCCCACCGGCGTTTCGATGGCGGGCTCGCCAAAATGCCGGGCCAGACGATCCAGCAAGTGGGTGGTGGCCAGATTGCGCACCACGCCGCCCCTCTCGCCCCGCACTTCGTGCAGATACCAGAACAAAAGCAAAAGTACATCATTCACGTGGATGTAGCGGCCCTGCTCATCCACGATGGCAATGCGATCCGCGTCGCCATCCATGGCCAGTCCTAGATCATACCCGCCCTCTCGCACCAGGGTCATCAGCAGGCGCAGGGCGTCGAGATCCGGCGCGGGAGAGCGCCCGCCGAACAGGGGGTTGCGACGCTCATGGATGAAGACCACCCGGCAGCGGGCGTCGTTGAGGATGATGCCCAGCGTGAGATCGCCCACGCCGTACATGGGGTCCACCATCACCCGCAGGCCCGCTTCGCGGATGGCCCGCAAATCGATGAACGCCTCCACCGCGTCCACATACTCGTTGGTGTAATCCCGCCAACGCACCACGCCCGAGCGCAACGCGGTCGACAGAGGCAGCGTCACCACATCTCGCCAGGTGAGGGCGTTGGCCTCGGCCGAAAGCCGGGAAGTCTCGTCATCCAACAGCAACGAACCATCGCCGTGGAAAACCTTGAGGCCGTTCCATTCAGGCGGATTGTGACTGGCCGTGAACGCCAGGCCATAGGCGGCCTTCTCCAGCGCAGTGGCATAGGTGATGAGGGGCGTAGGCGCGTCCTCGGGCAGGAGAATGGCGGGGATATTGTTGCCTGCGAAGACCTCGGCCGCCACCGCCGCAGCCCGATCCGAAAGAAAACGCCGGTCGTAGCCGATGAGCACCCCCTGCTCCTCCACACCGCGGCGGGTGATCTCATTGGCCAGGGCCTGACACAGTCGCCGCACATTGCGCATGGTGAAACCCTCGGCGATAACCGCGCGCCAGCCTCCTGTACCGAACTTGATGACATTCTCCGATTCCTGGCGGCGTGGCTGAAACAATCGCTTTTTGAGGATGAACGCGGCCTGCTCCAGATCAGCCAGATCGTTGATGCCCCGGATTTCGTCCTCATCGTAGATGCGGTAGCTTTCCACCTCTGCGCCCGAGCGGATGATGCGATGCACCGAATCGGTGAGACGATATTCGCCATCCACAGGCGAAGGCGACAGGCTCTCCAGCACGGGGAAGAGGTCGCGGGCCGCGATGACATACGCGCCCACATTGAGCTCCAGAATATCCCGCACTGCGGGAGAGGCGTCCGCCTCCTCGATGACATCCACGATGCGGCCCGCGGCATCGCGGATGATGCGCCCGTAGGGCAGGGGATGATCCACGATGGCCGTGAGCAAAGTCAGCCGCGCCGACTTAAGACGATGCCGGTTGATGAGTCCCAGGATGGAGCTGTGACAGAAAAGGGGTGTATCGCCATAGAGGATGAGGAGATCGCCCTGGAAATCGGCCAGCAGGGCGCGGGTTTGCAGCACCGCGTGTCCGGTGCCCCGGGCCTCCTCCTGCACCACATAGGTGTAATCCGGCCCCAAATGCCGCTGAATGAGATCATGATGGCCGGAGACGACGATGAGGATATCCTCGGGTCGGGCCACCCGCCGGGCCAGATCCACCACGTAATCGATGACATGACGGTCACCCAAGGGCTGCAACACCAACGGGCGCTCCGCCCCCTCGATGCGCTTATCTCCGGCCGCCAAGATAATGACCTTAATAGGCCTGGGCTCCATCAGCCCTCCAGTTCAGCCGTGCAATAGGGGCATCGCACCGCTGCAATGGGAATTTCCATGTGACAATAGGGGCATTCCTTGGTCGTCGGTTCGGCGGGAGCGGGCTCGGGCTCTTTCTGCAACGAATTGTAGTAGCGGATCAGCAAAAAGATCACAAAAGCCACGATGATGAAACTGATAACGGCGTTGATGAACACGCCCCAGGCGATGACAACCGCGCCTGCGTCCTGGGCCTCGGCCAGCGTGGCGTACGGGCCTGCGGGATCGCCCGCTTTCAGCACCGTCATAATATTGGCGAAATCCACGCCGCCCAGCAACAAACCAATGGGGGGCATAATGACGTTATCCACCAGCGATTTGACGACGGCGCCGAAAGCTGCGCCAATGACGATGCCCACGGCCATATCCATCACATTGCCGCGTTTCAGAAACTCCTTGAATTCATTCCACATGATGCGCCTCCTTGGATGAGAGAAGGGAAAAGCAATGATGAAAGTATAACAAAGCTCGCGGCTCTAGCCAAAGAATTCAGGAACGACGCACTCGTATACGAAGGTCGAAATGAATGGGGGGTTCCAAACTGAATTAGAAAGTTAAAATAACCGACACGGTTCAAATCGTCTTTCCAGCATCGTTACGATTTCGTGTGGTCCACGTCTGATAAAGCGCGTCAAACGTAAATCGTCAAACGTCAAAACGTGGCGAAACGGCCCCTTTTTACGTTTGACGCATGACGTTTGACCTCCTCAAACAAAGATTTCGATAGGGAAAAGACGCGCCATCGAATTTGTGTCAGGCCGTGTTAGATGCCTAATTTGGCTGATGTCACTTTTGCCGCGGGCCGCCTATCCTATGTTATAATCCTTTGCTGTGCATGTTATCATCACGTGCATCAATTAACATGGCCCCAGGAGAATCTCCGCGTGATCAATCCCCTTGACTGGCTGCTTGGCCTTTTCTCTCTCGATATCGGCATCGATCTCGGCACTGCCAACACCCTGGTGGCGGTTCGCGGCAAAGGTCTCGTCATCAATGAACCCTCGGTCGTCGCCATCGAAAAAAATACAAAGAAAGTCCTGGCCATCGGCCGGGAAGCAAAAGAAATGGTGGGGCGCACCCCCGCCAACATCGTCGCCATCCGCCCCTTGCGCGATGGCGTGATCTCCGACTTTGACGTTACCGAAAAGATGTTGGAATACTTCATCACCCGGGTGCACGACAAAGTGTTCATGCTCATCCCCCGCCCCCGGGTCGTTGTGGGCCTGCCCTCCGGCGTAACCGAGGTAGAGAAAAGGGCGGTTTACGACGCAGCCGTCAATGCTGGGGCTCGCGAGGTCTTCCTCATCGAAGAGCCCATGGCTGCGGCCATCGGCGCGGGCCTGGATATCACCAACTCGCGCGGTAGCATGGTTGTCGACATCGGCGGCGGAACCACCGAAGTCATCGTGGCCGCCCTGGGCGGCATCGTCGTCTCTCGCTCCGTGCGCGTGGCTGGCGACGAGATGGATGAGGACATCATCAACTACGCCCGCCAGAAGTACAATCTGGTCATCGGCGAACGCATGGCCGAACAGGCCAAAATCGCCATCGGCTCCGCTTATCCTCTGGAAGAAGAGCAACTCTTCCCGCTTCGCGGGCGCAACCTCATCACTGGCCTGCCCGAAGAAGTGCTCATCAGCTCGGTGGAGGTGCGCGAGGCCCTGAGCAATTCGGTGAATATCATCGTGGACGCGGTGCGCAGCGCACTGGACGAGACTCCGCCCGAGCTCATCGCCGACCTGATGGAAGATGGCATCGTGCTGGCTGGGGGCGGCGCATTGCTCAAGGGGCTGGCCGAACGTCTCACCGAAGAAACCCGGATGAGGGTTTATGTCGCCGAGGACCCTATGAGTTGCGTCGCCCGCGGCGCCCAGGCCGTTCTGGAAGATCTGCCTGCATTGCAGAAGGTGCTTTCCGACACCCAGTGGCGCGGGCCTGTCATGTAGCATTTCCCCGGTGTGACGCACCGGCGGCTTTCAAAAATTGCGCGCCAGCGCGACAAACTATGCCGGACTTGACCTTTTGCACCCCAGGCGAATGCGTCGCACCTTCCAAATTCGCATCATGCAGCGCTCTCGATTACGCCCCCTTATCCTCCCCTTAGTGATGTTGGGGGCGATTGCGATCATTGGTCTCGATCTGGCGGGATACATGGACCCGGCCAATGACATCATCCACACAGCGCTCAAGCCGCCCGCCATCCTCTTCACCGAGGCAAAGGGCATGGTTGCATCGGGCGTAGACGCGATGCGCGAGATGAGAACGCTGCGAGAGCGCAACGCCGAGCTGGAAGATCTGGCCAACAGACTAACGGTGGAGAATCTGCGTCTGGCCGAAGTTGAAACCGAGAATGAGCAGTTGCGCAGCCTGCTGAACTTCGCCCAGACCGTGCCCGCGTTCAGCTTTCGTGGCGGACAAATCATCGCCCGGGTCATCGGCGGCGGGGCAAGCCCCTTCACCCATCCCATCCAGATCGATTTAGGTGAACAGCATGGCGTCAAACAGGGGATGCCCGTGGTCACCGATCGCGGACTGGTGGGGCGCATCTTCCACGTCTATCCCCGCTCCAGCGACATCATGCTCATCACCGATCCTCGCAGCTCGGTCAATGTGATGACCCAGGGCTCGCGAGCGCCCGGCATTCTGCGCGGCCGGGTGGGACAATTGCCTGTCATGGAACTGATCCCGCCAGAGATCGAGATTTCGGTGGGCGACATCATCATCACCTCGGGCCTGGGCGGGCATTTTCCCAAGGGGCTGGTGGCGGGCCAAATCGTCGATGTGGAGAAGAACGACAACCTCATGTTCCAGACCGCTGTCATCCAGCCCACCGTCGATTTCGATCGCATAGAGCTGGTGCTCGTCATCACCAGCTTCCCCATCGAAATGGAATCGCAACCCGAGACCGAACCAATCTCCGCGCCCGAAGCGCCTTCACAATAGCAACCATTTCGCCACGGCGAGAAAACGCCCGCCGAAACAATGTCGGCCTTTTATGCCGCCCCACGTCATGCGTAAAACGTCAAACATCAGGCAGCTTGTCGGCAGAGAGCGCCCTGCAATGAGTCGTGACATCGTTACAGCAAGATGACGTTTGACAATTGACGTTTCGCGATCCTGGCCTGTCGCCTGTTAGCAGATTCAGCATTCACGGTCAGACATGCAAGCCGCATAGTCACTCGAAACAATCCGCCCCACTCGGCGGCCATACGATAGATGTTCCGCATTTTCATCTTCATCCTCCTCGCTCTGATCCTGGTCGCGTTTCAGTCTTCGGCCCTGAATGCACTGACTCTGGCTGGCGGGCATCTGGATATCATCATCATCGCACTCATCATGCTCACGCTCTACGGCAGCTTCGAGCTGGCGGTGCTGGCCAGCGTCATCGTGGCGCCGCTGCTGGATGCACTCTCGGGCCTGCCGCTGGGCGTTTCCATCATCCCGCTGGTCAGCGTCGTGCTGCTCGCCCATTGGGGCGGCAAAACCATCTTCGGGACGCGCCTGGGCTGGCCCGTTGTCGTCATTCTTCTGGGCGCGCTGTTGGCGGGGTTGATCACCCTGGCCGAGCTGGCGCTGCTGGGCTGGGACATGCCCTGGAATGAGATCATCCTGCGCTCTCTGCTCCCCTCCGCCCTGCTGAACGCCATCGCAGGACTGGCCATCTATCTGCCCATTGTCGTCTTCAGCGAGCGCCGGGAAACGCATCTGCAATGACAACCCAACGCCACGCCTTCTTCTCGCGGATGTGGACGCTCCGCATCATCACGGTGATCATCTTCCTGATCCTCGTCGGACAGTTGGCGCGCCTGCAATTTTTGCAAGGGGTGGGATTCCAGAAAGAAGCCGTGGTCAACCGCGTGCGCATCGTCCGCAAAAAAGCCCCGCGCGGCGTCATCTACGACCGGGATGGCCGCATCCTCGCCCGCAACACCGCGTCCTACGCCATCGCCATCATTCCGGCCGAGCTACCAGATGATCCCGACTACGAGGTATCCGAACAAAAGCGCCAGGCCATCTATCAGGCGGTTTACGACATCACCCACGAAAAACTGGCCCGGCATCAGGATATCCCCAAAGGTCCGACGCCCACGCCCGATCTCACCGAGACGCACCTCATTCTGGACGTGAGCCAACCGCCCGAGCCGACTGTTCTCACTGTGGACGCAATGGCCGATCTGGTCGCGCAGCGGGAGCTGGGCAGTGCGTTTCTGCCCGTCATCGTTGCAAAAAACCTGCCCCGAGAAGTGGCCTTGCAGGTGCAGGAAGAAACCTATCGCCTGCCGGGCGTGCAAATGCAATTGATAAGCCGCCGCGAATATCCCTCGGGGCTCTACACCTCGCACATCATCGGCTACATGGGGCCCATCCCCGAAGAGAAGGAGAAGGATTACGCCAAAAAGGGCTACGCGCCCGACGCCTGGGTGGGCTGGAGCGATCTCGAATATCAGTATGAGGATGAGCTGCATGGTCAGCCGGGCGTGCGCGTCATCGAGGTGGACGTGAAAGGTCGGGAGAAGAACGTGGTGGGCGAGCCCACCGAGCCCCAGCCCGGTCACAACCTCATCCTCAGCCTGGACCTGGAATTGCAAAAGATCATGTTCGACGCCCTGACCGCAGGCGTGAATCCCAAACGCTCCAACAGCGCCGCAGCCGTGGCCATCGATCCGCGCACCGGCTATGTGCTGGGCATGGTCAGCCTGCCCACCTATGATAACAACATCTTCGCCGATGGCGTCACGCCCGACGAATACAAGGCCCTTTCCGAAGCCCCCGGCTTTCCCCTGCTGGATCACGCCATCAGCGGCATCTACCCGCCCGGCTCCACCTTTAAGCTGGTGACCGCGGCCGCGGGTCTGCAAGAAAAGGTAATCACCCGCAAGACCATCCTCAACGCCCCGGGCATCATCTACCTGCCCAACCGCAACTTCCCCGATGATCCCGACCTGGCCCAGCCCTTCGTGTGCTGGATTCACAAATCGGGCGGCGAGCATGGCGATATCAACGTCACCGCGGCCATCGCCGAATCATGCGACATCTTCTTCTACAAAGTCGGCGGCGGCTTTCCTCCCACCGACTTCGAAGGGTTGGGCGTGCAAGCCCTGGCGGATTACGCCCAGCTCTTCGGCTTTGGCGAACACAGCGGCATCGATCTTCCCGGCGAAAACCCGGGCCTGGTGCCAGACCCCAAATGGAAGCGCCTCGCCAAAGGCGAACGCTGGGTGACGGGCGACACCTACAATATGGCCATCGGTCAGGGCGATGTGCTGGCCACGCCCCTGCAGGTGAGCATGATGACCGCAGCCGTGGCCAATGACGGCATCCTCTATCAGCCGCAGGTGGTGGTCGCGGCCACCGATTACAAAAATCATCTGATCAAATTCAACCATCCCATCGTGCGCCGCGAAATTCCCGTGGATAGCAAAAATTTCGACATCGTGCGAGAAGGCATGTGGATGGTGGTGAATTGGGAGTATGGCACGGCCAAAGAGGTGGCGCTGCCCGATGTGGAGGTGGCGGGCAAGACCGGCACCGCCGAGTTTTTCGATCCTGAAATCGGCCGCGATCTGGCGGGCAACCTGCCCTCGCATGCCTGGTTCACCGCGTATGCGCCTTATGACGATCCCGAAATCGTCGTTACGGTCTTCGTCTACAACGGCGGCGAAGGCTCGATGGTGGCCGCGCCCATCGCCCAAGAAATCCTGCGCGGCTATTTCGACATCAAGGCCCGGGACGAAGCCGCCGGCAGCCACTCCCTGCTGGATCAGCTGGAGGCCATCGCGCCATGAGCAACCAGAACTGGCGACGCTTCGACTGGCTGCTGTTGCTGGCCATCGTGATGCTTTCCATCTTCGGCGTCATCATGATCAACAGCGCGGTGCAGGGCGATCCCGAACTGGCGGGATTTCCCAAACGCCAGGCGTTTTATCTGGCGGTAGGGCTGGCGCTGATGTTCATCACCGCGGCCTTCGATTATCACCTGCTGCGCACGCTGACCATCCCCTTCTACATTTTCGTCCTGGCCTTGCTGGCTATCGTGGGCGCTATCGGTCAGAGCATTTTCGGTGCCCAAAGCTGGATCAACTTCTTCGGGCTTTTCCCTATTCAGCCTTCCGAGCTGGCCAAGGTGGCCCTGGCCCTGGCCCTGGGCAGCTACCTGGCCACTAATCAAGAGCACATCGGAGAGCTGCGCGTGGTGCTCACCGGCCTGATCATCATCGCCCCCATCTTCGCACTGGTGGCCCTGCAGCCCGACCTGGGCACAGCCATCGTGCTGGCCGTCGAGGCCGCCGCCATCTTCTTCGTGGCCGGACTCCGCATTCGGTACATCATCGCCGGCGTCGTCCTGGCCGCGCTCAGCGCGCCCCTGGCCTGGTCCATGCTGGCCGAGCACCAACGCACGCGCATTCTCATCTTCATCGATCCCACCGCCAATCCCGACGCCTATTTCAACGTCAAGCAGGCGCTGGTGGGCGTGGGGTCAGGCGGTTTGCTGGGCAAGGGCTATGGTCAGGGCACGCAAAGTCAGCTTCACTTCCTGCGCGTTCGGCACACCGACTTCATCTTCTCCGTCATCGCCGAGGAGCTGGGCTTTGTGGGAGCCACGCTGATGTTGCTGACCCTCTTCTTCATCATCTGGCGGCTGTGGCGCATCGCTGATGGAGCCGCCGATCCCTTTGGCAGATTGCTGGTCACTGGCCTCACCGCCATCATCCTCTTCCAAACCCTGGTGGTGGTGGGCATGAACATGGGGCTGTTGCCCGTCACTGGTCTGCCATTGCCCTTCGTCAGCTATGGTGGCAACGCCATGCTCTCCCTTATGATCTTCATCGGCCTGGCCCAGAGCGTGACTATGCGCCGGAACTGAAATCGGATCGTCCGCCGCCCAATTTGCACGGATAACGTAACTGTTCCATAAATAGGCTCTCTTACGTCATTTCGAGGGAGCGCAGCGACCGAGAAATCCCCTTGCAGACGAGGAGATTCCTCCTCCCTGCGGTCGTCGGAATGACGTAACATTGCGTCATTCTGAGCGACAGGCAGGAGCAAAGAATCTCCCCTTTTGCAGCCAGAGAGATTCTGCGTCGCCACGATCCTTAGAATGACATGCTGCAGACGCCCGCCATTGCACTGCATCCACCTCCCCCACACAAACTCCCTGCGGAGGCGCTCATGCCCAAAATCGCTATTTTTTCTGACAGTCACGATAACATCTGGAATCTGGAAAAAGCCCTGAATCAGGCCAATGAGATGGGGGCCGAGGCGCTGCTGCACTGCGGCGACATGAACGCGCCTTTCGTCGTCAAGATCATGGCCGAGCATTTTTCCGGCCCGATTCACATCATCTTCGGCAACAACGAGGGCGACGGCCGGCTCATCCAGACCCTGGCGGCCCAATACGAGCACGTCACCCATCACGGCGACTACGCCGAACTGGAGCTTTTCGGGCGCAAGATCGCCATGATCCACTATCCCGACCCCGCGCTGCGCATTGCCCAGTCGGGCCAGTTCGATCTGGTCTGCTTCGGGCACAATCACACCCAGAGCAAGGAGCAGGTGGGCGATGCGCTGCTGGTCAATCCGGGCGAGATCATGGGCTTCATGCACGATCCCACCTGGG
>JALXAF010000409.1 GCA_026992375.1 Anaerolineae bacterium | reverse complement strand
TGCATCACATCCGCCCCTTCCGCTCCTTCGGCTACATCCCCGGCGTCAACGAAAATTACAGGCAGGCCAACCGACTGGAGAATCTGCGCACCCTGTGCCGCGCGTGTCATCGGAAAGTGGAGCGGGGGCAGCGATTGCGCTCGGGCCTGAGCGGGCTGGCCTATCTTCTGCACAATCTCGCGCCCCTGCACCTCATGTGCGATCCCAGCGATCTGGGCTATCTGGTCGATCCTCGGGCCCGTCACACCGACCGCGCCACCATCATCCTCTACGACAAAGCCCCGGCCGGCATCGGGCTTTCCGAGCGCCTGTATGATCTGCAACCGCAGTTGCTGGCCGCCGCGTTGGACGTGGTGAGCGCGTGCGGCTGCGCCCGGGGGTGTCCGGCCTGCGTGGGGCCCGCGAGCGAGGGCGCCGAGGCTTTGGATTGGGACGCGAAGGCACTGACCCGGGCGCTGCTGGAAGCCATGTGCGTGATGCGTGATGCGTAACGACCTCACGCATTACGAATCACGTATCACGCCCGTTGCAGCCTCGCCCAACGTGGGATTTGCCAACCTTTCAGCAACCAGCGATCATTCTATTTTCAAAACGGGATGCAGAATCTCGGTGTGGGGAGCGCCGGAACGCTCGCGAATCACAGCGATGGTTTCCAGCCTGACGCCCAGCGCGTCGGCTGCGGCCTGCAACGCCTCCCGTCGCCCGGGGAAATTCGTGCGATCGGGCGCATGAACCAGAAAATAGGCGTTGGGGTCTTGCAGCATGGGCGTCACCTGGTCGGCGAAGCCGTCGTCCGGATGATCGTAGGGCTCGTAGCCGAAGATCTCGACGGGGTTGATCTGGCCTTTCGAGACCAACACCAGCGGCGCGTCGAAGCCCCAGTCCAGCGCATAGGGGCTGACGATATGTCGGGCCAGCAGTTCGTCACTCAGGCGATAGACGGCATCCGAATGATCGGCGTAGCCGCCGGTGGCGGCCAGGGCCCGATGATAGCCAACATCCGCCCGGCCGCCGCTGAACAGCATCAGCAGGAGGAACGCGGCCGCCAGCCCCAGGGCCGCCTTGCCCGAAACCTGCCGGAAGAGTAAATCCCAGCCAGCCGCGATGGCCAGGGCCAGCACCGGGGAGAACATGGCCAGATGGGTGTACCAGAACGCGGTGGGCGTCAGGGGCGTTTGCAACAGCAAGAGCAGGAAGAAGGCGAAGAGCATCAGTGCGCGCAGGGCCAGCGTGCGGGTGGCGGGGCGTCGCCAGCGCCAGAGCAGCACCGCCAGTGTGATGGCGAACGCAAGCAGAAATGTGGGCCAGGCCAGGGCGTCGGCAAAATTCCCGCCCAGATACCAGAAATGATCGCCCCGCAGAAAATCCTTCATCTGCCCCCAGCGGGCCAGCAGGTTGTGGAGATAGTCGGCGTTATCCACCCCGTAATAGGATTTGTTCAGCGTGCCCATGAAATGCTGAAAGGTGGCCCCCGTCTTGATGTTGAAGATGATGAAGGGGCTGAGGCCCGCCAGGAAAGCCGCCAGCGCGGGCGCAAAAAATCGGGGGCGAAGAAGCGCGCGGGGGCTGAATCCGGCAGGGGGCTGCAACCCGAACGCGTTTCTGAATCCCCACAAAAAAGGCAGCAGGATGACGGTCGCGACCAGGGGCCAGAGCATGATGAACTTGGCCCACAGGCCCAGCCCGGCCATGAAAGCAGCCAGCCACAGCCAGCGCGGCCGTCCCGTGGTGGCCAGGTTTAGCAGCGCCAGCCAGATTCCCAGCATCAGCGCGATGGTGGTGTTGGTGACGTAAATCCCTTGCCGGGCGAAGAAGATGAACGAAGGCTGCACCGCCAGCAGCATGGCGGCCAGAAATCCCGATCGCACGCCGAAAAGCCGCCGTCCCAGCGCCCAAGTCAGCCACAGGATGATGGCCGCCACGGTGACGGGCCACAGGCGCATGGTCGTCACGCCGATCCCCCCCAGCCTGAAATAGAGCAGCAGGATGTAGGTGTTGAGCGCCCCCACATAGTCCACGATCATCAGGGGCAGCGATGCGCCCAGAATGTGGATCACCGCGTTGCGATGGGCTTCCACCGGCAGATGTTGCAAAATCTGCACCGCGGGCCGGGCCTCCACCGCTTCGTCGTAGTTGGGGCCGGGCAGGTGTAGTTGATAAAGGCTGAGGGCCAGAAAGATCGCCAGCGGGATCAGCCACAGCCAGGATCGAACGCGCTCGGATCGCATTAGATCACCTGGAGTTATTTGGGTGAGTGCAAAATGAGTTGGAAAGTGTAACTGCTAACGTACCCCGGTTAACAAACCACAAAGGGCACAAAGGCACTAAGAACACGAAGAAAAAATGTATAAATTCCCCTTTGTGCCTTTGTGTCTTAGTGTTCTTGGTGGTTTTCGGGTGGCGACCTTAGTAGTTACTGGAAAGTTAAAATAATTCATTCATTGGCGGGGCGCTTCGCGCCTGCCGCCAGCGCCGGGGGATAAAGTCCCCCGGCTAGAAACAGCGCCCTGCGGGGCTAGCCGGATTTATCCGGCGCTGTTCTGTAGCCCGGCGACTTCATCGCCGGGCGGACGTGGCAAACGCTTCCAATCGAAATTGGACACACCCGAGTTATTTCTCGATGAGTTCGATGTCCGCGGCCTGACTGCGGTAGTTGTGGCCGCTGGCGTAAATACGGATGCTGGTGACCTTGGCCGGGCGGGGGAAGGTCTCGCTCTTCATAAAGTCGGGGGATTCGTAGGCGTACCACACCAGGCCCGGGATTTTCTCGCCGTCGCGCAGAGGCCAGTTTTCCACCGGATCGATCATGTAAAAGCCGTGAGTCCAGAACTGGGGCTTGCCATTGACGTCGATGAAATCGATGCGCACCATCATGGGGAACTCGGAGGACTGAATGCCGCCGCCGGGCAAACTATGGTTGATGAGTCGCACATCGAAGCGGAAGATGAGGCTCTCCGCATCCAGCACGTCCGCGTCGATCTGCTGGGTGATGGCGGTCTCGCTATGCAGCTTGGCGTCTTCGCCCTGGGCTTCGCGCTGGAAATAAGCGGCGTTGCGCCCGCCTGTGCTCACCACTTCGACAGAGCCGAAGGTGACATTGCTCAGATCCCGGGCGTCCACGATGCTTTCCACGCGCCAGGTTTTCTCCAGCGGCTGGCTGAAATCGCCATTTTCGACCAGGTTTTTATCCGCGGCCTGGGGCGCAGAGGGGGGTTGGCCCAAAAGGATGGTCGTTCGCCGCCCTTTTGCCAGGACCACCTCCCGCCCCTTCGCCAGCACCGAGACTTCGCCGCTGCGGGTGGTCACCTCGGTGCTTTCGTTGCTGACCGCGATGGCTGCGCTGCCATCGTTGACCAGCACCAGGCCGTGGGGCGTAACGATCTCGACTTCCAGGGCGTGTCCGTCCACCATGCCGCTGGTGATGCGGGCCCGGCCGGAAAGAAGTTTGAGCTTCAGCCTGCGGGAGAGCGCGCTGCGATGGAAGCGGGGACGGCGAGCCAGCACAAGCGCCACTTCGCTGTTGGTGCGCAATTGCACCGAGGCCAGGCTGTCTTCATCGTCGGGCGTATCGAAGATGGTCAGGTTGGCCCGGGACGCTTCGTCGGTGCGCACCTTGTCGCCTTCGCGGATGTACATCGAATCCACAACCGCCACGGGTTCATCGTTTTTCGTCTGCAGCACCAGGGTCGTGCCGGTGACCGCCTCCACCCGCACCGCCATGGGCCGCGTGGCGTTCATCATCCACCAGTGCAGGCCCAACGGCACGCCGGTGATCAAAATGACGAACGCGGCGAAGGC
>JALXAF010000408.1 GCA_026992375.1 Anaerolineae bacterium | reverse complement strand
CAGATGCTGGAAGATCGCAAGAAGCGAATCGCCGAAGGTTTGACCGCCGCGGATGCAGCCCGGCGCGAGGCGGAAGAAGAGCGCAAGCGGCTGATGGCGCAGTTGGAGGCTGAACGGGCCGAGGCCCAGCAGCGCGTGGCCGCAGCCTCCGCCCATGCCGAGAAGGTCAAGGAAGAAATCCTGGCCGAGGCCCGGCGCGAGGCCGAGCAGATCCGCACCAACGCGGTGCTGGAAGCCGAAGCTGAAAAGCAGCGCATCCTGGCCGAAGCCCACAAGCAGATCGCTGAGCTGGCCATGCTGGCCGCTGAGCGCGTCGTGCAAGAAGGCCTGGACGAGCAAATCCAGCACAAGATTATCGAAGACTTCCTGTCTCAAGTGAGCCTGAACTGATCATGGAAAGAACGCCCGAAGCGTACACCCGAGGCATCCTGGCTGTGGCTCTGGAACCCTGGATGGAAGGGTTGAGCGCCGTCAATGAGGCTTATGCGACCAGGAAGGACCTTCGGGAGAAACTGGACGATCCTACGATCGAAGTAACCGCCAAATTATCGCTTCTGGATAGCGTCCTGCCCGACGAGGCGCCCGCAACTTTGCGGAATTTTCTGGGTGTGCTGCTCACCAATAACGACTTCGGCTTCATCGATGAAATCGTCCTGGCCCTGGGCCGGGTGATGAGCGAGGAGGCCGGAGGTCCGCTGAAGGCGGTCATCACCAGCGCAGTTGACCTGACGGCGGAAGAGAAAGCCGAGATCGAGAAGAAACTCATCGAGAGCTTCGGCGTCAATCTCGAATTCAGCTACCAGGTCGATCCCGATATCCTGGGCGGGCTCATCGTCCAGGTGGGGGATAAGCTCATTGATGGCAGCGTGCGCGGCCGCATGAACGCCCTGCGCCAGAAAATCGGCGTCTGAACTGTTTGCAGACGTTTTTATCCGCGTCGGTTGGCGCAATCCAGTCAAAGAGGAAAGAACTTATGGCAGTCGGACTTGATGATTTCACCCGACAGTTAAAAGAACAAATTGAACAATTCGAAGCTCCGCCCAGCGTGGTGGATGTGGGCACCGTGGTCGAGGTTGGTGACGGCATCGCCCGCATCCACGGCCTGCAAAACGCCATGGCCAGCGAGATTTTGGAGTTCGCCAATGGCACGTTGGGCATCGCCCTGAATCTGGACGAGGACACCGTCGGCGCCATCATCATGGGCGAATACAGCGGCATTCAGGAAGGCGATCTCGTGCGCAGCACGGGCCGCATCTCCTCGGTGCCCGTGGGCGACGCCCTGATTGGCCGCGTGGTCAATGCTCTGGGCCAGCCCATCGATGGCAAAGGCCCCATCGAGACCGATAAATTCCGCCCGGTGGAGCGCATCGCTCCCAACGTGGTGGTGCGCAAGAGCGTGGACACCCCGGTGCAGACGGGCATCAAGGCCATCGACGCCATGATCCCCATTGGCCGCGGCCAGCGCGAGCTCATCATCGGCGACCGCCAGACCGGCAAGACCGCCATCGCCATCGACACCATCATCAATCAGAAAGGCAAAGACCTGATCTGCATCTATGTGGCCATCGGCCAGAAGCGGGCCAGCGTGGCCCAGGTGGTGGCGACGCTGGAGAAGTATGGGGCCATGGAGCACACCATCGTGGTGGCGGCCACCGCCTCGGATCCCGCTGCCTTGCAGTATCTGGCTCCGTACGCGGGCACGGCCATGGGCGAAGAGTTCATGGAGCAGGGCAAGGATGCGCTCATCGTCTATGACGACTTGAGCAAGCACGCCTGGGCCTATCGCCAGGTTTCGTTGCTGCTGCGCCGTCCGCCCGGCCGCGAGGCTTATCCCGGCGACGTCTTCTATCTGCACAGCCGTTTGCTGGAGCGTTCGGCCAAGCTGGCTCCTGAATATGGCGGCGGTTCTCTCACCGCCCTGCCGGTCATCGAAACCCAGGCCGGCGACGTCTCCGCGTACATCCCCACCAACGTCATTTCCATCACCGATGGCCAGATTTATCTGGAAGCGGACCTGTTCTACGCGGGCATCCGCCCGGCGTTGAACGTGGGCCTTTCGGTGTCTCGCGTGGGCTCTTCGGCGCAGACCAAGGCCATGAAACAGGTGGCGGGTCGGATGAAGCTGGAGCTGGCCCAGGGCCGCGAGCTGGCCGCATTCGCCCAGTTCGGTTCCGACCTGGACAAGGCCACCCAGCGCCAGTTGGATCGCTTCCAGCGGCTGACTCAGTTGCTGAAGCAGCCCCAGTATCAGCCACTCTCCCTGGCTCAGGAAGTGATGGTCATCTACGCGGGCACCAATGGCTATCTCGATAATATCGATATCGAGCGCATCCCCGAGTGGGAGCAGAAGTTCTACAAGTTCATGGCCGCCAGTCATCCCGAGATCGGCAACGCCATCGAGCGGGACAAGAAGCTGACGCCCGAGACGGAAGACGCGCTGAAGCTGGCCATCGACGAGTTCAACAAGCAGTTTGTGTAAGACAATGAATTGATGATCGAAGCTGAATGCGGGCTGCGAAGACTTCGCGCCATCTTTGCTTGTTGATCATCGATCATTACCTCGAAGGAGTCCCCATTGGCTACCACCCGTGAGATCAAACGACGCATTCGCAGCGTCAAAAACATAGCCCAGGTGACCAAGGCCATGGAGGCCGTTTCCGCCTCCAAGATGCGGCGCGCACAGGCTCAGGCCCAGGCGACCCGGCCTTACGCCAACAAAGCCATGGATGTGCTTTCTTTCCTGGCCCGGGTGCGCAGCTCCTATGCGGCGGAACAGCCCTTGCTGCAACAGCGAGATGTGAACAGCGTGGCCCTGCTGCTCATCACCGCAGACCGCGGGCTGGCGGGCGGCTTGAACAGCCACATGATCACGGCTGCGGCCCGCTGGATCAAAGCCTGGGAGAACGAAGGCAAAAGCGTGGAACTGGTCACGGTGGGCAAGAAGGGCCGGGACTGGATGCGCAAATATGGCCCGCCCATTCGCGCCGAATTCGTCGGCATTGGCGATCGTCCGGCCAGCGGTTATCTGTCATCCTCTCAGCGCGGCCGGGCCACCGCCTCGGTGGGGCCCATCGCCCGGGTGCTCATCGATGACTTCGTGGACGAACGCTACGACGCTGTCTATGTGGGCTATATGAAGTTCATCAACACGGTGAAGCAGGAGCCCACCATGGATCAACTGCTGCCCATCGTGCCCGATGAGACCGTGCCTCCCGACATGGCCATCGATTACATCTTCGAGCCGGACCCGGAGACGGTGTTGAATCAGATTTTGCAGAGTTTCCTTGAGATCGAAATCCTGCAATCCCTCTACGAAGCCATCGCCAGCGAGCATTCGGCCCGGATGGTGGCCATGCGCAACGCCACCGAGGCTGCGGACGAACTCATCGGCGATTTGACGCTGACTTACAACAAGGCGCGGCAGCACGCCATCACCATGTCCTTGCTGGACATTGCCGGCGCGGTTGCTGCACTGGAATCTTAGATTTTACAGAACCACACCGCCTGCTGACACGACAGGCGGCATTGGAGGAATGACTGGATGAGCAAGAATGGCAAATCCCAATCCAAAGGACATATCATTCGGGTCGTCGGTCCCGTCGTCGACGTGGAATTTCCGGACGGCAATCTGCCCGATATTTTCGACGCGGTAAACATCCCCCTGGAGGATGGCGGCGTGCTGGTGTGCGAGGTGCAGCAGCTTTTGGGCAACGACCGGGTGCGGACGGTGGCTATGTCCACCACCGATGGTCTGCGCCGCGGCATGGAGGCCATCGCCATGGGCGCGCCCATCGAGGTGCCTGTGGGGCCCGCCACCCTGGGCCGCATCTTCGATGTCACCGG
>JALXAF010000407.1 GCA_026992375.1 Anaerolineae bacterium | reverse complement strand
CGCCCACGCCCGTTCCCACCCAGCCGCCCAAGCCCAGCTATCCCTACTCGCTGGGAAAGGGCTCCTGGCGCTGCGATCCCAATCCGGGCCAGACCTACTTCAACGGCTTCGTGCGCGATCGTAACAACAACCCTCTCAACGGCGTGTGCGTGCACATCGCCTTCTACGGCCCGCGCAACACCAAATGCTCCGGCTGCGACGGCGTTGGCAACGGCGTTTGGGGCTTCTCTCCCTTTGGCGGCCCCGCGCCCAAGGGCACGCCCGTAGAGATCTACGTGGTGCCTTGCCCCAACGAACCGCTGCCGCCGGGCGGCCAGACCGTGAACACCGGCTTCGGCGATCTCACGCCCCTTTCGGATAAATGGCAAATGACTATCAACGATAGCGTGCAGTGCACGGGCATCACCTTCTACAAGAATTGACGCCCGCCCGACGCATTCTCTCAAATTGATCTCGATTTTCCATTCAAAACGTGAAACGTGATGCGAGAAACGCTGACCTGCGCCGTTTCAGCTAACGTTTCACGTTTTTGCGTTGCGGTTCTCTCATCGTGGATTTTCTAAACGACCCCCCAAAGCTGCGCAAGCTGGCCATCGCGCTCTTCGTTCCCATCCCCATCCTCACCCTGGCCCTGGTGTTGGCTATCTTCTGGCGCGCAGGGATTTTGTACGATTGGACGGGAGAAGAGAGCTTCTCCGCTCAGCTCAAGGGCGTCAGCGATCTGACCGCGGACATGCTGCGCCCCAGGGTGCACACCGCGTCCAACATCCCTGCGGCCCACAGCGGCGTCAATCCCTTTGGCGTCAACACCTTTTTGGAACAAGAGCCCGACCCCGCGGTGCGGGAAAAGAGCGTGCAGATGGCTGCAGCCGCGGGCTTCCACTGGCTTCGCCAGGAGTTCCCCTGGGAAGACATCGAGATTCACGGCAAGGGGGACTTCGAGGACCGGCGGCACGAGCCCGCCCGCTCCGCCTGGGAAAAATACGACCACATCGTCGATCTGGCCGAAAAGTACGACATGGCGCTCATCGTGCGGGTGAGCAATCCGCCCGCCTGGACTCGGGCGCAGGGCAACCAGGTGGGCCCCTACGCCCCGCCCGACGATTATCAGGACTTCGCGGACTTCGTCTACACGCTGGTCAGCCGCTACAAGGGCCGCATCCGCTACTATCAGCTCTGGAACGAGCCCAACATCTATCCCGAATGGGGCGACTACGCCATCAGCCCCGAGGATTACACCCGGCTGCTGTGCCTGGCCGCAGACGCGGCCCGGGCCGCGGACCCCAACGTCGTCATCATCAACGGCGCCATGGCCTCCACCATCGTGCTGGACCCGACCGCAGAGCCGCCTGGCAATGCGCTCAATGACTTCCTTTTCATGCAGCGCATGTACGACGCGGGCGCAGCCGATTGCTTCGACATCGTGGCCATGCAGGGCTACGGCCTGTGGTCGGGCCCGACCGACCGCCGCATGAACCCCCGCGTTCTCAACTTCTCCCGCCCGCTGTTTATGCGCGACCTGATGGTGGCCAACGGCGACGCGCACAAGCCCATCTGGATCAGCGAGATGAACTGGAACGCTGTGCCCGACGATGTGCCGGACAAGCGCTTTGGGCAGGTCACCGAGGAGCAGCAGGCCCGCTACCTGGTCGAAGCCTATCAGCGAATCCAGAAAGAATGGCCCTGGCTGGGCGTAGCCAACGTGTGGTATCTCAAACGCCCCACCGACCAGTGGAAGCAAGAAGGCAAGCCCGAATACTACTTCCGCTTGCTGGAGCCCGACTTCACGCCCACCCCCGCTTACGAAGCCATCAAGCAATACGCCAATCAGGATGGCGCGCATCTCATGCAGATGTATCCGGGCGCGCATCCTCCTGATTTCTGGGGCGTCGGCTCGGATTCTTATCACATCGAGCGGGATGACAGCGCCAGCCTGGGCCAGGTGGGCGTCCTCGCTGCTGGGGGAGCGCTGGGGCTGCGCGTGGCGGGCAAGCGCCTCATCGTCTACGCCCCGCCCGACGCTCCCTCCGCTCAGGTGCAAGTGAAGGTGGACGGACGCGATCCCAAAGATTACGAGATCAGCGGCGACAAACCGCTGAAAATCCGCACCGGCGAGTTTGGTTTCATCAAAATCCGGGCGCAGGATGAGTTGCGGATCGATCATTGGGAGGTGACGGGGAAGAAGGGAAACGCGGGCGTGTGGCTGCTGCCGCTGATCTGCCTCTTCATCCCTTTGCTGGTGGCGGGCATCGTCCTGGTGATACGCGAGGTTGGCTGAGCGGATACTAATCTTCCTTTAATCTCCCATCCTGTCCCTGCTCATCCAGACATGGTATGATTCAGGTATAATTCATTTTTGGACGCGTCTATTTTCTCTCCCCCCAATCGATCTATGAAAAAATCACTGCTGATTGCTTTCATCCTCCTCATTTTGTTGACGACCGCCAGCGCTGCGCTGGCCCAGGGCGTCGATCCCAACAACCCCCACAACCTCTCGCCCGAGCAACAAGCCATTGCTCGTGATATTCAGACCGAGTTGTGGTGTCCCATCTGCCAGGGCGTGCGGCTGGACGAGTGCGAACAGAAAGTCTGCCAGCAAATGCGGGACATGATCGACGAGATGCTGCTGGAGGGCAAGACCAAGCAGGAGATCATCGATGAATTCGTCGATCAGTACGGCGTGGTCATCCTGGGCGAGCCGCCCAAAGAGGGCATCAACCTGATGGCGTGGATCACGCCGCTGGTGTTGGTCATCGCCGGGCTGGGCTTCGCCTTTTGGATGAGCAAAAAATGGACGAAGAAGAAACCGCAGCCTGCAACGCCGCTGCCCACCGCTCCCTCAGGCGATGCAGCGGCCTCATCCGTCACCGGGCCCGAGTTGGAAATCGAAGATGAATATCTGGCCCGAGTCGAACAGGAATTGGAAGGGGATTTGTAACATGACCGACGCCAGGAATGACGCCGCAGAAAAACGCTCCGGCCGCGGCGGAATCATCATGCTGATCATCATCGCCGTTGTCGGCGCGGCCCTGTTCGCCGTGTTCTACTACGGCATCCTGCACCCGCCCAGCAAACGGGCGTCGTCGGGGCAGGCGCCCGATTTCACCATGACCACCTACGTCAGCGAGCCGCTGCCGCCCGACGTGTTGCAGCCCGCTCTGAACGATCTGTTCGGAGCGAACTACGGGCGCTATTGCGTGGATGACGTGAACCAGCCCCGCCCCAAAGAGTATGATCGGATCACCATCAAACTCTCGGAGCTGCGGGGGACGCCCGTTGTGCTCAATTTCTGGGCGAGCTGGTGCACCACTTGCAAGGATGAACAGCCGCTGCTGGAAAGCGCCTGGCGGCGCTACCAGGGCAAGGTAATGTTCCTGGGCCTTTCGCATTTGGATCAAGATAAAAACGCCCGGGCCTGGCTGCAATGCTACAACGTCACCTATCCCAACGCGCTGGACAAGGGCGGCAAGGTTTACAACGCCTATCATGTGCAGGGCGTGCCCGAAACCTTCTTCGTCGACGCTAACGGCAACATCTCGGACTATTTTGTCGGAGCCATCCCCACCGCGGCGACGCTGGATCAATACATTCAGAAAATGCTGAACGCCGGCAACGCCAAGGAGTAAAGCAACAATCTCATGTCTGATCTCGGATACATCGTTCTGCTCATCGCCTTCATCCTCACCTTTTACGGGATAGGCGTTAGCATTCTGGGTGCACGTCGCAAAGACCCGGCGCTGGCCGCCAGCGGCCGCAACACGCTTTATGTCATCTCCATCCTGATCCTCATCGCCACGCTGGCCGTGGTGTACATGCTGGCCACCGATGATTTTTCCAACGAGTATGTGG
>JALXAF010000406.1 GCA_026992375.1 Anaerolineae bacterium | reverse complement strand
GTGTTTGGCACCATGAAGGCCCGGGCCAGCGTGCGCGACGTGGCGCGGGTGATGAACATCCCCCTGGACGAGGTGGACAAGATCGCCAAGCTCATCCCCGCGGGCCCCAAAGTCACCCTTGACAAATCGCTGGAAGAGGTCAACGAACTCAAAGAGCTGTACAAGAAAGACAAAAAAGTGCGCAAGCTGCTGGATAACGCGCGCAAGCTGGAAGGCGTGGCCCGGCACATCAGCATCCATCCCGCCGCGGTCATCATCGCCGACAAGCCGCTGGTCAACTACACGCCTCTGGTGCGCGCGCCCAGCAAGGCCGTGCGCGACTACATCACCCAGTTCACCTATCCGGTGCTGGAAAGCCTGGGCTTGCTGAAGATGGACTTTTTGGGCCTCTCCACCCTGACCATCATGCGCGTGGCCTCGCAGCTCATCGAGGAGCGGCACGGGAAGAAATTCACCCTGAACAACATCCCCACCGACGATCCTCGCTCGTATGAGCTGCTGGCCTCGGGCGAAGTCACCGGCGTCTTCCAGGTGGAATCTGAGGGGATGCGCGGCACCCTGCGCAGCATGAAACCCAGCAAATTCGAACACATCGTCGCCACCATCTCCCTCTATCGCCCCGGCCCTATGCAGTACATTCCCCTCTACATCGACCGGATGCACGGTCGCAAGCCGGTGGAGTACAAACACCCCTCGCTGGAGCCCATCCTGGCCGAGACTTACGGCATCATCGTCTACCAGGAGCAGATCATCCAGATTGCTTCGCAACTGGCGGGCTACACGCCGGGCGAGGCGGACCTGATGCGCCGGGCCGTGGCCAAAAAGAAAGAGAAGGAAATGGCCAAGCACCGGGTCAAATTCCTGGAAGGCGCGGTGGCCAACGGCATCCCCTGGAGCGCGGCGGAGGAAATCTACGAGGACATCGTCTTCTTCGCCAACTACGGCTTCAACAAATGTTTGCCGGGGGATGTGGAGGTGCTGGACGCGGACTCGGGCAGGTTGGTGCGCATCGAGGACCTCTACACGCAGCAGGCCCGGCTCGAACGCACCCTCAGTTGCGACACATCCTCCCTGAAATTACAGCAGAGGAGCGTCGCCCGGGTGATGGACAACGGCGTCAAGCCTGTTTATCGCCTGATCACGGCCACGGGGCGGGCCATTGAGGCCACGGCCAATCACCCATTCTACACCTTTGGCGGCTGGCGCTTGCTGGAGGAATTGACGCCCGGCCAACTCATCGCCACCCCGCGCCACATCCCGGTGCAAGGAAAGGCGCAATGGCCCGACCATCAGGTCATCGTTTTGGGGCATCTTTTGGCCGAGGGCAACCTCTGTCATCCCGCCTCGGTTTATTTCTACACCCAGGATGCGGCGCAACTGGACGATTATCGCCGGGCCGCCGAGCAGTTCCCCAACACCCAATGCAGCGTTTCTCTGCACAAAGGGACGCACTCGGTTTACGCCAAACGCATCGACCGCAGCCAGGAAGCAGGCCTTGTGACCTGGGTCAAAAAGCTGGGCATCTGGGGCAAGAAAGCGTCCGAAAAGACCATCCCCGCCCAGGTCTTCGAACTCACCAACCGTCAGATTGCGTTGCTCATCAGCCGCATGTGGGAAGGCGATGGACATATCAACGTCAAAGGGCGCAATTTGTTCTACGCCACCTCGTCGGAGCGCATGGCCCGCCAGCTTCAACATCTGCTGCTGCGTTTTGGCATCGTCAGCCGCCTGCGCATCGTCGAGTTTCCCTACAAGGAGGGCCGCACGGGCTACCAGGTGTTCATCACCGGCGATGAGCGCATCAGCGCATTCGCCGCCCAGATCGGCGTCTATTTCGTCAGTGCGGCGCATCGGGACGCGTTGCAAGCGCTGACGAAAGAAGCGACGCCTCATCAGGGCAGCAAAGATGTCGTGCCACTGGCGGTCAAGGAGCTGGTGAGGGAGGCGAAAGCGCAATCGGGATTGACCTGGCCCGAGATCAATCGACGGACTGGCGTCGCCCAGCGGGAATTTTATCCCGCCGACAATCCGACCAAAACGGGCTTCCGCCGTCAGACGATTCAACGCCTGGCCGATTTCTTCGGAGATGAATCGCTGCGGCGCTACGCGCAAAGCGACATTTATTGGGATAAAATCGTCAGCATCGAGTATGTGGGCGAAAAGCAGACCTATGATCTGGAAGTGCCCGGAACCCACAATTTCGTGGCCAACGACATCCTGGTGCACAACAGCCATGCGGCCGACTACGCGGTCATCACCGTGCAGACGGCGTATCTCAAGGCCTACTATCCGGTGGAGTACATGGCGGCCCTGCTCACCGTCGAGCGGGACAATCTGGAAAAAGTCACCAACTTCATCAATGAATGCCGCCACATGGGCATCGAGGTGTTGCCGCCCGACATCAACCAGTCGGATATGGGCTTCACCATCGTGGAATTGCCCGAAGCGACCGAGGTCAAAACCTTTGGCCGCACCCGCTTCGATTTCCGCGTGCCGCGCGGCTCCGCCATTCGCTTCGGCCTGGCCGCCATCAAGAATGTGGGCGAAGGCCCGGTGGAGGAGATCCTCCGCGCCCGCAACGAGGGCGGGCCCTTCGCCTCGCCCGCAGATTTCTGCGAACGGGTCGATCTGCGCAAGGTCAACCGCCGTTCGCTGGAGTCGCTGATCAAAGTGGGCGCGATGGACGCATGGGGCGAGCGGGAGCAGCTCCTCGCGGCCATCGACCAGATGCAGGCCCTCTCCAAGAGCGTGTGGGAGGCCAAAGACATCGGCCAGGGCAGTCTGTTCGATATGTTTGGCGAGATGGACGCGGGCGTCTCGGGGCATCATGATCTCAAGCTGCCCGAACGCTATGAACGCGTCACCCAAAAGGAGAAACTGGCCTGGGAGAAAGACCTGCTGGGCGTCTACGTCTCCTCTCATCCCCTGCTCGAACTCTCCATCAACTACCAACACGCGGTTACCGCCACTTGCACCGACATCACGCCCGCTCGCAAGGGACGCGGGGTCGCAGTGCTGGGCATGGTGGCGGGCGTGCGCACCATCACCACCAAGAAAGGCGACCGCATGGCCTTCGTCACCCTGGAGGACATGAACGGCAATTGCGACGTCACCGTCTTCCCCAAGACGTACGAGAAGGCCAAAGAGATGCTGGAGGAAGGGCGCATCGTGCTGGTGCGGGGCCGGGTGGATGTGCGGAATGATCGGGCCAGCATCGTGGCCGACAAGATCACCAATGAATTGCCCGTGCGGGCCGATAGCGTTCGGCCCAGGAGCGACAGGCCGCAAGAGCCCAAGCCCGAATACAAAACGCCCGCGAACGATGATTTCGGCTCCGCGGATGAGGATGCGCCTGCCGCCTTCGTCAATGGCGAGATCGCCTGGACGCCGACTTACGCCCAACCCGACCTGACATCCCGGCCCGCTCCCGCATCGTCGAACGGGGGCAATGGCAAAGAGACGCCGCCCGCCGCCCCGCCAGCCCCTGCGCCAGCGCCCACTCGCAGGCGCACCCTGCACATCCAGTTTTCGTTGACCGAAGACGCCCGCCTGGACGCTTCGCGTCTGGACGAGACGCTGCAACTGCTGTCCAGTTTCTCTGGCGACGACCGATTCACCATCACCATCTTCGACGCCCACGACAAAGTGCGCATCGTCTTCCCCAACCGCAAGACTCGCTACTGCTCCGACCTGGTGTCGGACCTGCAGCGATTGCTGGGCAAGGAATGTCTGACGGTCGAGAGAGAATGAACGCAGGACGGTAACCACTAAGGTAGGCCGGCGGGGCCAGCGTTCAAGGTAGCGTCCGTCAGTTTTGCAGCCTTGGCCGCTGGATCTGGCCCCCACCCCGGCCC
>JALXAF010000405.1 GCA_026992375.1 Anaerolineae bacterium | reverse complement strand
AACCTCATATCGCCCGACAGCGGTTTTGGAAAAGGATTAACCGCCTGTCAGCGCCTAACACGCCTTCTCTCGCCCGTGCAATTTTTGCGCGGGCTTTTTGTTACTCGTTTTTTCCTCCAGGAGGCCCGCCATGCGTTCCAAGTCCTTCCGCATTGTTCTCAACATCGCCGTTATCATCAGCATGTTGCTGCCCAATGTGACCGCGTTCGCAGCCCACGCCCGCCCGCCCGAACGTGCGTCCGCGGCCCAGCCGCGGCCCGCGCCCGACTCCGGGCTCTTCCGCACGCGCGTGCAGGTGGATTCCCCTGCCCGCTGGCAGCGTCTCGAATCGTTGGGTGTGGTCATTTTGCAGCGGGATGAAGACAGCGCCCTGGTGTTGGTGGATGACCAGCAACTGGAAGCCCTGGCCCGCCTGCGCTTTCAGCCCCGGGGCAGCGATGAGCTGGGCGCGTTGGCCGCGGCCCAGGGCAAGGAGCGGGCGTGGTTGCGGGCGGTCCTGCAGCCGCTGTTGCGCCAGGGCGCGGCCCTGCAGGCGCAAGAGCGGGCGGCCAAGGCGGGCGCGGGCGTGGATGTGGATGCGCTGACCGCGGCCCGGGCCGACCTGCGCGCGGCCATACGGGCGCTGACCCCGGAGCAGCGAGCGGGCATCGCCTCCTCCATCAGCCCGGACGATGACGGGGATGGGCTGACGAATACGGAGGAGAGTTGGTGGTGCACGGACCCACAGATGGCGGACACGGACAGCGACGGCATTTCCGACGGCGAGGAGATCGGGATGCTGAAAGATTGGATGGCCAACCGCCGCGCCGGGCCACCCGGCGGCACGCCCTGGCCGAGCTGGCCCTTCAACAGCACCACCTGCCCCGACAAAGACCATGACTCCATCCCCAACCTGGCCGAGCGCTGGGAGTTGGGGATGAACATGGACTGGGAGAGCACCGACCACGACAAATTCGACGACGGTCAGGAGCTCTTTGGCGTGACCTACTGCCCGGGCGGGGACAATAACTGTGGCTATGGCGACCTGCCCCGCAGCAGCGACGCGGGCTACGTGGGTGCGAACATGCCCGCGTGGGTCAAAGCCCCCGGCAACCACCCCCTGGTGGCGGCCTTCCCCGTGCCAGAAATCGATGTAGTTGAATCTTCATTTCATGTTGAAACGGCAACGGTCGTGACAACTGATCACACGATTACTAAGGGTACAGAAAAAACATATTCTACCACAAAGACTAAAGGCACCAGCACTGCTACCACAAATACGCGTACCTGGAACAATTGGCAAGAGATGACAGAGACGCGTCCGGAAGCTACTTCCAAAGGTCAAAATCTTCACTCAAAAAGTTCAGCGGGAGCATTGCTTGGCGCGGCAGCTCTTGACTTGGTAACGTCTGGGGTGAAAGGACTGGCCAACTGTGGTTATCAAGAACTTCAGGGGGAAAATTCAGGTTGCGGAAAGATATATGATCGTAGAAAGCAAATTAAGGCTGCCTATAAGGGGGCAGTCAATGAAGTCTACGGAGATAAATGGTGGAAAAAGCTCGGACATTTTGCATTATGTAACAGTAACCCATTATCTCAATTTTCTTGCTCTATGAAATTAACTAGGGCATTTTGGCGACGTAATCATGAAATGGTTTTAGAGCAAATGAAAAAGGATGCTAATAGCTATCCAGATCATGGTGGATCAGGACACAATATAAAAATCCACGTGGGTAACAGTGGTGTAAGTATTTCACCTGTATTTCAAGTCTCTTATCCCCTTTTAGCCCCGTATTCACCAATAACACAATCACATACAGATGGTAAATCGTGGGGAGGCGAACAGAGTACGAGGCACACAAAATATGAAGAACATGCTGTGACTAATGGTGAGGCTTTCTCTGATAGTAACTCTTGGAGCAATGCTACAGCACAAGATTCCACCCATTCTGCTGACCTGTGGTTCACGTACAAGGTGCGCAATACCGGCGACGAGTACGCCCGCGAGATTGGTGACTTGACCTTCAACGTTTACATCGGTGATGACCCGAACCCGGCCATCACTTACTTCGTGGCCAATGACGTGGGCGGCGACGGCAAGTTCCACAACTTCATGCCGGACGAAGAGCACACCTACACGTCGGCCCACATCCCCCTCAGCCTGGAGCGGATGAAAGCCATCGACCTGGGCGGGCCGCTACGCATTGTGGTGGAGGATTTCAACTACGGTGTGGACGAGCTTTTCTATCAGGACGCAGTTAATGCTGGCGTGTTTATCGCCATCGAGGATGGAAAGGACGACGGAGACGAGGCCATCGATACTTTCCTCATCCCCACCTGGGGCGAGGAAACGGTGATGGATGTGCTGGCCCGCTATTTCCCACACGATGTCGATGAAGATGGCAATCTCATCGCCATCTGGACGCCCGAGTACAACCGTACGGACACGCCCGCCTGGTGCGTGGAGCCGCAAGCGGTGGGGATCGGCGCGAATCGCATCCTGTGGTGCAAACACGCCCTCTCCACCGCCGACTGGTGGAACATTTACACCGACGGCATGGGCGACGGCAGCGAGGGCTTCCAGGATACGCCCGCCAGCGGCGGCGCTGTCGCCCTCTTCCGCTTCAACAAAGATAGCGACCTGGACGGCTACTCCGACCGCTCCGAGGCGAAATTGGGCACCGACCCCAACGACCCCGACGATTACCCCCGCCCCGAACTCATCGCCGGGGTGCACAGCATCCAGGCCGGAAACCACGTCACCGCCACCCTGTCGCTGCTGAACACCGGTCTCTACGATTCCTACGGCGTGGAGGCGGTGATGATCGCGCCCAACGACACCATCAGCATTACCAACAACATCGTAGGCGGTTCGGGCCGGGTGCGGGCGCAGAAGCAGGTTGTTGTGGGCTCTGGCATTTTGCTGCAAAATCCGTTGCCCGACGCCTGGACGCAGGATGGCCACGCCCAGCCCGCGGTTGGCGGTTATTACAACGACCAGCAAGATCGCACCTACACCTTCACGGTAGCCTGTGGTGACGGGGTCGGCTGCGAGGTTGGGACCGGAACGTGGACCCTGGATTGGGACGACGGCGACGGCCACAGCGGCAGCCTCGATTTTGGCGACGGCTACGCCTCGCCCACCCTGCTGGATGTGGGGGCTTTTGGCCTCAAACTGGGCCTGCTCAGCGGACACGTGGACAATGGTGACAGCTTCACGGTCGAGACTAATGCGCCCCGCGAAACCTTCCAATATGAAATCGCTTCCGGCTACGAGAGCGACTACACCCCGCCCCTGGTTATCGTTTCCTACAACGATCCCCAGGGCAACCATCGCTTCCTGCTGCCGGCCGACGCCATGAACCTGATCCAACCCACCGACAACCTGGCCCCCCTGGGCGGGACGATGTTGCCCGATGTGGGAGCAGAGATTGTAACAAGCCAGGCCGCGCAGGCGGGCGCCAACAGCACCGATCTGGTCGTCACCAACCCCGGCGACGTCACCCTCAGCGACGCCCATCTCTTCCTGGAATTCGTGAACATCACCGGCACAGTGGTCAGTGAAGTTCCTGTGACCGTTACGGTCGAACCGGGCCCCAATGTCGTCAGCATCGACTGGGACACTGCCGACTTCGATCCAGCGTACCAGCCTGACGAAGATTACATCGTCATGGCCTTCTGGACTGACTATCAGGGCAATATCCTGAGCACTTCCGGAAGACCACTAAGTACATTTCAGGATGATCCCCGTTCTCATGGAGTAATTCCCCAGGACACATGGGATTTTGGCGCCATCAAAAAAGGTGATGTCGTCAGCAAGGATATCGCTATCGTCAGCACGGGCGCAAGCGATCTACGTCTGGGCCTTGGAGCCCATCCTGCGGAAATCAGCGTTGCAATACCTGAACGATCAGCCGATCCCGGCATGTTCCGCACAATAAAACTGGTTCTGGATTCGTCAACCTTGCCCGATGGTCCCTACACAGCGTCAGTAGAAGTTCGTACGAATGACGTAGACGAACCTATCAAAACGATAACTGTAACTGGTCAAATCAATGCTTCATCCGCAATGGCCACGCAGATCGATCCAATGCGCCCCTGGGACGAATCAATTTATATCCCCGGCCAACGTAACGAAAATGAGATCATCGAAGTCGCTTCCGCGGTTGAACAAACCAATGAATTGCGTCCTCTCTACCTTTTCGATGAGGGTGGCAGCCCCATCGGCTTTGGCAACGACGCGCTTGGGCTCAATGGCGTCGGACAGGCGCCCCCGTCTGCCAGTGAGGCGTGCACACTGGGAGTCAAGAGCTTCCACCAAACAGCAGAGAATTCGAGCAGTTTGTCACCATTGCCAGAAGAATCTAAAATCGACGTTTCGGCTCAACCTGAGCACGCAACGTCAACACAAGTGATCGTAGAAACGCCCAGTCTCACACCGTCCTATTACAACGACATGTGCGGCTCTGCCTGGCATCGTCTGACAAATAATCGCGGGCACTATTTTTACCTCACCCTGAACACAAACAACCCGGCGGATTCAATGAATTCCGGAAAATGGAAGCCCAACCTGCCCCAGTCAGGGCGATACAATGTCGACGCCTACATTGCGACCCACCCCGAATTCGACTGGCAATGTCCTTCGCGTCATATATCCGGCGACACGCACGATGCCCGATATAAAATCCACCACAAAGATGGCACGACAACCGTTTCAAGAGATCAGTTCCCTCTAAACAACCAATGGCTTGATCTGGGAACTTACCGATTCAATGCAGGCACAAGCGGAGACGTGATTCTGTCCGATCTAAATGGTGAAGCAAATTTGACACGATCTGTATCATTCAGTGCGATGCGTTTCACCCTGCAACCCCCCGACAAACCGACGCTTAATGATATTTCCAATCCTTCCAATGCCAATAGTTATAGTGTAAATTGGCAATCGGGATTTGGCGCTTCTGGTTATCAGTGGCAAGAACGCTATAATGGCGGAAGCTGGGGTTCAGCCCAAAGTACATCGAGCACTAGCATTACCCGCTCAGACCGCACGCCAGGAGTTTGGTGTTATCGCGTTCGTTCCACTAATTCAGCCGGCTCAAGCGCCTGGACTGCAGAAAAATGCACGTCCGTAAAACCTTACACAGCTCCGGTATTGGATCCAATCTCAAATTCAGATAGCGATGGAAGTTACGCTGTCAATTGGTCTGCTGTTTCCGGCGCTACCAGTTACACATTACAGGAGAAACATGATAGCGGCGCATGGAGCACGATTTATACGGGAGCATCAACAAGCCAGAATCTAACTGGCCGAACATCAGGCGTGTGGAGTTATCAGGTCAGAGCTAATAACTCTGCTGGAAGCGGCCCCTGGAGTAACACCGTCTCGACGACAGTGAACACTTCCCCCAACAAACCCATAAATCTCAACCCTGCTGATGACACAGGCGTGCTGGGACGAGCGCTTAACCTAAACTGGCAGGATGGCGGAGATCCAGACAACGCCCCCAATGCCTATCGCGAATTTCAGGTTAAAATTCAAAACGATGGCTGGTCTCATACAAGCGACTGGTCTCAGGATACGAATTGGCAGGGAGTGGTTCCTCAAGATAGCGTATATTCCTGGCAGGTCGAAGCCTTCGATGGTCTGGAAACGAGTGGCTGGACGGACGCCCAGACCCTGCGCGTTTACTCCATCGCCAAGACAAGTCCTGACAATATCGCTGTGGCCTTGCCCAATTCAGTTACAGATTATGTTCGCTATCAGGTTCAATACGGCGTTATCGCCAATCTGCCGTCAGCTTCGACGCCTGAAATCGTTCATATCACTGTGCCTAAACGAGTCTACTCCGAAGCATATCTCGACATGATCATTTCGGAACCGTTGACTGGCGAAATCACTTATGACATCGATGTGGGCAATAACGGAGCAAATATCTGGCATGGCTCAGTTACCGGTAACGGAGGGACTCCCGCTCTTGTTGAGTCGCCAAATCTGGCCGAAGCATTTAACGCCTATCTGGCTGCCCAGCCGGAGGGCGGCGGTGAGCCCGTCACCATTCCAATTAGCATTTCGTTGGACACAGCAGGTGTGGTTTATCTCACACATGCTGTTCTCACCCCTGGCGTCGATTCTGATCCCAGTGTGCAAGCTGGCGACATCAGCTTCGGACAACCAAATCCGACTGAAACGGATGTAGTTCATATCAGCGCCCAGGTGCACAATGATGGCAGTTACCGCGCTGAGAATGTCGTAGCAACTTTCTACGCCGTTGACGCCGAAAATCGCAGTTTCCAAATCGGAACAGACTTCTTATCCAGTATTGATGCTTCAGCAGTAGGCCAGGTGGGCGTTGATTGGAACACCACAGGCTTTACTGGCCCAACCGATATCAAAGTCGTGTTAGATGCGGCTAATCAACTGGATGAATTGGACGAAACCAACAACGTGGTCACTGCCACCCTCACCATCCTCACCCGGCCCGATCTGGCCATCCCCGCCATCGGTCTCAGCGACGAAGAGCCCATGGCGGGCGAAACCGTCACCGTCACCTTGCCCATCAGCAACAGCGGTCAGACCGCGGCCGCCAGCGCGGTCACCGCACTCAGCGTGCAGGCGCCCGACGGCTCCACCAGCACGCTCTGCGAACCCAGTCTGGCCGTGGGCGCGGGCGCGCAGGCATCCGCCGCCTGTGCGTGGACCCCGGCTGCGCCTGGCCGCTACCGGCTTCTGGTCCAGGCCGACCGGGACAATGGCGTGGATGAATCGAACGAGGGGAACAACCAGCGCTGGCGGGATGTGTACGTGGGCCTGGCCAGCCCCATCCTCCTGGATAGCGGCGGCGACAGCGATGCAGCCTACGATCCCGCCACAGGCTACGGCTATCTCAACGGCCAGGCCAACACCTTCTGCGGGGCCGAGCCGGAGCATTCGCAGCGCACCAATGCCTCGGGCCCGGTCAAATACCGCTTCGATCACCTCCTGCCCGGCCACTTCTATCACCTGGACGTAACGCTGTATGAATGCGATGGCGTGGGACGGCAGGAGAAGATTTGGGTGGATGACAATCCTGTCAGCGACATGGTGGACCTGGCCGATCACAACGTGCACGCCCTCTCCTTCCTGCTGGACCCCGCCTTCTACGCCGACCGCAGCATCGAGGTCAGCATCGAGGAGCTGCTGGGCAATGATGTGGTGGTGGCGGGTGTCAATCTCTATGACGTCGATTATCGCTATGCCGACGCCGGCGGCGGCGATGACCTCCCCTACGACGCCATGCGCGGCTATGGCTGGGTGGATGGCGTGGCCCAGACCAACTGGGGAACCCTGCCCTATCGCAGCCGTCGCATCGACCTGGGGGATAGCGACCCCAGCGATGACCCCGACAACCAGCTTGTCTATCGCTTCGACGCCCTGGACCCGGACAAACGCTATCAGGTGCATTTCGTCTTTTATCAGGCCAGCGGCAGCGCCGTGCACCAGGAGATCGCCATCGACGGATACAACACCGGCGCCACCGTAGACCTGAACGGCGAGCAGCGGGTGGACCTGACCGTCGATGTGCCGCCGGGCGCGTACAGCGCGGATGGGACCATCCAGGTGTACATCAACCGCACCGACGCATCCACCAGCGCCTTCGTCAACGAGATCGCCCTGGAGGAGCTGACCATCGGCCCCAACGAGACCAACATGATCACCCAGGTGAAGTCCCTGCATCCCACCAGCCCCAACTGGGTCTCCTTCTTTGTCAAACCCCCGGTGCAGGGTCCCAACGAATGCAGCGGCGTCACCCAGACCTCATCCTTCACCAGCGTGGCGGGGGAGGCCCTGCTGGCCGGGGCCAACGCGCCTCTGGATTCGGTGGTGGAGGCTTACTCGGCCAGCGGCGACAAGGTGGGGTGTTTCCAGGTGAGCACGCCGGGCCTTTATGGCTACATGCGCATCTATGGCAATCCCGGCATGAGCGATGGCGAACCGGTCTTCTTCAAGATCAACGGCATCCCCGCCCAATCCGATCCCCCCTATTTCATCTGGCATGACGATAAGGGCGTCCACACCCTGAACCTGGATGCGCCCGATCTCATCCCCGTGGAGACCATGGCCCAATCCATCTGGGATCATTTCAGTCGCCTGCAATGCCAGAACGGCACCTACCTGCCCCCGCCGGCGGATCAGCGCTACAACACCTGTCACACCGTGACGCCGGGCCGCGGCTACCTGCTCTACACCGACGCCGCCGCAGATTGGAGCCTGACCGGCGTCCCCCTGGCTGAAGACGCGCCCCTGCCCCTGGAGGCGGGCTGGAACTGGCTGGGCTACCTGCCCCAGTGCGAACTCAGCGTCGAGACAGCCCTGGCCAGCATCAGCGGCCAATACGATCTGATCCACTCTGAAGCTGGAACCTATCTGCCGCCCCCGGCCGACCCCGCCTTCAACAACTTCAACACCCTGGCCCCCACCCTGGGGTACATGATCCACACCACCGCCGCGGTCACCCTCACCTATCCGGCGGGCCAATGCGGGCAACTGCTGCACGACCAGGTGGAGCCCGTCGCCACCGAAGATTGTCAGGCCGTGGCCACCGGGCAATTCTCCAGCTACTACGGCTACGCCATGAAGGGCGAGGAGCCCTTCCCGCCCGGCGCCAGCATTCGCGTCCTCAGCCCCCGCGGAGAGGTGGTGGGCTGCGGCCAGGTGCAGCAGGATGGCCTCTTCCCCTATCTGCGGGTGTATGGTCAGGATGGCGATCTGCCCGGCATGGTCTATGGCGAGACGCCCGCCTTCTTCATCGATGGCCGTCCTGTCTTGCCCGAGCCCGCGGTAGTGTGGATGCCCGACATGAGCGTGCACCAGGTGCAACTCAACCCCCCGCCCGGACAGCTCTACCTGCCCATGCTCACCGTTCCGTAAATAGAAACAAAGGTGACAGTCACTTCCCGCGGCACGAAAGCCGCCGATTCAGACCTCAAAACGGCGCTACGATGCAAGCGAAGTGGCTGTCACCTGGGCCCCGCCGGAACGCATTTCCGGCGGGCGCATAGAATGAGATTTTGCGCCGCGGCGGAAATGCGTTCCGCCGCCGGTGGTTGGCCCGCGGCCAGGCCGCCTTTGCCCCCTTTTCCCTTTGCGGCTCCGCGACTTTGCGTGAGACATTTTCTTGCCCGATCAGCAAAGACTTCACCGCCAACCGCCTGTCCCCTTCCCACTCCCCACCCCGCGCCAACATGATGCCAACATCCCACTTCTCCCCCTCCCTTCGCGCCCTTTCCCTCATCCTCGTCATCCTGGCCCTGCTCCTGACAGGGGGCACGGCCCGGGCGGATGGCAGTTGCCATGTGCAGCCCACGCCCTACTACACAGAATACTACGGCAGCCTCACCCTGGATGGTCAGCCCGCGCCGGCGCAGACCCTGGTGGAGGCCTACAACGGCGATGGCGTGCAGACTGGCTGCTTCGTGGTGCAGATTCCGGGCGTGCTGGGCTATATGCGCGTGTATGGCGCAGACCCGCAAACGGGCACGCCCGGCATGGGCTACAACGAGCCGGTGCTATTCAAGCTGGGCGGCGGAACCGCCACCTCCGATCCCGCCACCATCTTGTGGACGGGCGACAAGGCCCAGCATCACATCACCCTCACCGCAACCAGCGCCCCGCCCGCGGTGGATGACCTGGCAGCACAAATCGCGGGCGGCGACATCCAGCTCACCTGGTCCGACGTGGGAGGCACGGTGGATCATTACGAGGTGTGGCGGGCTCCGACGCCGTACTTCACACCCGGGAACGCCGGAACCGAACGCATCGCCTCTAATGTAGCGCCCGTTCCCGGAGACGCGGTCGCCTATACCGATGGAACCAGCCACATTGGCAATCTCGGCATAAATGACTACTATGTCGTCCTGGCCGTCAACGCCAACGGCGACGCCTGGCCCGCGTCCGTTTACGTTGGCGGCTTTGATTTTGGGCTTATTCCGGGCCAATAATAGAATGGCGCTGGCTGAATGATGAACATTGACAAAATAATCCGGTTATAGGTCTGGGGCGCTTCGCGCCCGCCGCCAACGCCGGGGGATGAAGTCCCCTGGCTAGAAACAGCGCCCCTGCGGGGCTAGCCGGATTTATCCGGCGCTGTTCTGTAGCCCGGCGACTTCACCGCCGGGCGGACGTGGCGAACGCCACGATGACCGATTTAATTTGTGAACATTCATAATTCAGTCTCTTGGGGACAGGCCCCCACCTTTGCCTCCTTCCCCGCTCCAAGACAAGCTGGAGAGGAGATGTGGAAGGTTATTTGCGCTGGCCTGAAGACAGACCTGCGCCCGTCAACCCGGTTCTCAACTCATTTGGGACGCCCCAACATCGATTTGCCCCCCCGGAAAAGTGTGATACGGTTACAGAGATGATATGGGGGCCTCGTGGACGTTTTTTCATTCACAAACACCAGGTGTATCTTTCGGGGGATGTAGAGTCGGTCATGGTGTGACGCATTCCGTCCGAGTGCGCACGTATTTCCAATATGCAACGTCAGGAGCCTTTGTCGACACGCGTATAATGTTTTTTGAGTTTCAACAAATTCACGTTTGTGAATTCTGTATACACATGTGAGAAAAACAACATCTTTTATGCTATACTGGATGTAATGTAATGTGCTATCTCGCCGCCGCTCCCATTTTCAAAAAACTTGTATATGGAACGTGTGAGCACCAGCATGTTGGCTCGCATTGCCAGTATGTATTATGAAGAGGATATGACTCAGGCGCACATCGCTCGGGAGTTGGGTTACTCTCGTTCTATGATCTCGCGCTATCTGAAGGAGGCGAAACGGCTTGGCATCGTCGAAATATGCGTTCACCATCCTCTCGCCCGACGATCAGACCTGGAAAAAAGGCTTCGTGAAGGTTTTTCGTTGCGTCATGTTCGGGTTCTGGAGCGAACGCTTGATGGTTATCGCAGCACGTTAAGCAGCGTGGGGGCGCTGGCGGCGCAGTTGGTGGGAGAACTAACGGAGGACGGCATGGTGATTGGCATGTCATGGGGAACCGGGCTGGCCGAAATGGTGCGAGCCTGCCATCCCGACTTTCGGAAAGGGTTGCAGATCGTTCAGATCATCGGTGCGGTGGGCTCTTCCAATCCGGTGATCGATGGGGCTGAGTTGGCGCGAGAGTTGTCCCGGAAGTTCGGGGGCAGTTATATGACGTTGCCGGCCCCGCTGCTAGTGGAAAGTGAGGCGATGTGTCGGGCGTTGAAGCGTTCTCGACAGGTTCAGGCCGTATTCGAGCAGGCAGCCCGGATGGATATGGCGCTGGTGGGGGTGGGAACGGTGGAGCAAGGCCATTCCAGCCTGGTGCGTTCAGGGTATCTGACAAACGCACAGTTGCAAGAATTCACATACAGCGGCGCTGTGGGTGATGTTTGCGCTCTGCATTTTGATATCGATGGCAATCTGCTGGATATCCCCTTGCAACGGCGTTTGGTGACCATCGACGCCGAGACATTACGCCGCGCGCCTTTGCGATTGGGAATTGCAGCAGGCCACACCAAGGCAAAGCCAATCCTGGGCGCAATGCGGGCCGGACTCATCAATGCACTGGTCACTGATGAAACCGCGGCCAGCCTTGTATTGCAATTGGCAGATCAATAGCCCTCAATCACAATACATCTTCGAAGGGAAATATATGATGACCATAACCGAAACGCCGAACTACGAAACCTACTTGCAGGAATGGGGGCGGGAGAAGGCGCTGGACTTGCTGCGCAAAATGTTGCTCATCCGCTCGTTCGAGGAGAAGGCGGAGGAGTTGTACGCGTTGGGCCGGGTGCATGGCACCATGCACCTATCCATCGGCCAGGAAGCCTCGGCTGTAGGCGCGTCACTACCCCTTCGCCCCACCGATTATCTGCTCAACCACCATCGCGGGCACGGGCATTGTCTGGCCTGGTGGGGCAGCAATGTGGATTTAATGATGGCCGAGTTCCTGGGCAAGGAGACTGGCTACTGCCGGGGACGGGGCGGTTCCATGCACATCGCCAATGTGGAATCCAACAACCTGGGAGCCAATGGCATCGTGGGCGGAGGCATCCCCATCGCCGCGGGTGTGGGCCTCAGCATCAAACTGCGCAAGACCGATCAGGTAGCGCTGGTGGTCTTTGGCGATGGGGCGACCAATGAGGGCGCTTTCCACGAATCCCTGAACATGGCCAGCATCTGGGATCTGCCGGTGATCTACTACATCGAAAACAACCAGTACGCCATGTCCATGCCCACTAAAAAGGCGTTCAACATCGAGCGTCTGAGCCAGCGGGCCTGCGCCTATGGCATTCCCGGCGTCAGCGTCGATGGCAACGACCTTTTCAGCGTGTACGAGACGGTGCAAGAGGCGGCCGAGCGGGCGCGGGCGGGGCAGGGGCCCACCCTCATCGAGGCCCTCACCTATCGCTGGCGGGGCCATTCCAAGAGCGACCGTCAGGCTTACCGCACCCGGGAGGAGGTGAAAGCCTGGCAGAAGAAAGACCCCATCAAACGTTTCGCCCAAAAACTGGGACTGGATGAAGCGACGCTGGCCGCCTTGCAGCAGGAGGCCCGGGAGCGCATCGAGCAGGCCGTGGCCTTTGCCGAGGCCAGTCCCGAACCGGATGTGTCCACCATCATGGAGGGCGTTTATGCGTGAGTTGACATACGCCG
>JALXAF010000404.1 GCA_026992375.1 Anaerolineae bacterium | reverse complement strand
CCTGGTGCTGCATCCCATCGACAGCGTGGCCATCGCCAAGATGTTCGAGTGGTACGCCACGGGCGAGTATTCCGACGCGGACATCGCGGACGCGTTGAACCATTACGAGTATGAGCTGCCCGACGGCGGCACCGTGACCTTCCGCACCCGCGGCCGCGGGCATGGCAGCAAGTATCCCCCCGGCCCCTACGGCAAGGACACGGTGCGCAGCATTTTGCAGCGCAAGTTCTACACCGGCGTCGTCACCTACAAGGGCGAGGAGATGCCGGGCAACCATCCGGCCATCATCGACCAGGAATTGTTCGATAAGGTGCAGGCGATGCGCAAGCTGCGGGGGAACAATCCCCGCCGCCGCAAGAACGGCGGCAAGCCCACCCGCGTCTTCCCCCTTACCGGCATCCTGCGCTGCGATGAATGTGGGGGCCGCATGCGGGGCCAGGCCGGCAGCAACGGCACCCGCTACTACGCCTGCGTCAACCGCCTGCAGAAGAAGACCGCCTGCTCCCAGCCCATGGTCCCGGCTGATGATATTGAAGCCCAAGTAGCGGAGCTGATACTCTCCATGCCCCAGGGCGAGGGCTGGCGGGAGGATGTGCTGGCCCACGCCTTCCCCGACGAGGACCTGCTGGCCACCGAAGAGCGGGCCGCGGCCCTCAAGGCCCGCTACGACCGTCTGGTGGAGCTGTATGTCTCCGGCAAGATCGACCGTGATCAGTTCGACCGCGAGGAGACCAACTATCGCCGGGAGATGGCGCTGTTGACAGCGGGCAAAAAGCGTGATATGTTGGAGATGGTTCAGCTTGTCCTGGACTTCCCCGACTTGTGGGACAACGCTGACGATTTACAAAAGAAAAAACTGTTGCAGCGTTTCTTTGCAACAGTTCATGTCAAGGGCAAAAAAATCGAGGGCGTTCAGCCTGTGAAAAGCTTCTACGCCCTCTTTGAGTATTGCTGCTACGGGAGCGACGGGACTCGAACCCGCGATCTTCGGCTTGACAGGCCGACGTGTTAACCACTACACTACGCCCCCTTGACTATTCAATTGCAAAAGCCATTTTATCCGATTGGGGCCCGATTGTCAAATTCTCAAGCTTTGGTTCTGAAGTCTATACTTCACACATGAAGAGCCAATTGGGTGTATCCAATTCCGATTGGAAGGGAGGCTGGGCGACGCAGGTCGCCTTCCGGTCCGCAAGGCCCAGACGTTAGTCGACGCCTTGGGCGGACGACAAGTATTTGCCGAATGAATTCATTCTCTTGGCGCCAGGCCCCCGCCTTTGCTTCCTCCCCCGCTCTGAGACGGAGTGGGGGGAGACGTGCGGGGGGAGAGGAGACAAAAATGATTGTCGGCACCGTCCCGAAGGCGGGTCTACACCCGCCAACTTGGTCATCACCCCATCCTGAACACACCCAGCCAATTCGAGAAGAATGTAAAGATGCTCCTTTATGGCGAAACATGCAAGTGCGCCAGCACGCCCGTTCGTTCGCTCCAGGCAATCTTTAAGATGTTTTTAGAAATTTCGTCAAGCAACGTAATAGAAATGCGTGTAACTGCCAACGTACTCCGGTTGATAAACCACAAAAGGGAACAAAAGCACTAAGAACACGAAGAAAAAATGACAAATTCCCTTTGCGCCTTTGTGTCTTAGTGTTTTTGGCAGTTTTCGGGTGACGACCTTAATAGTTACGAATGCGTTGGTATTTTCGCGCCTCAACGATGCACAGCCCCTTGTGGCGTTCGTTCGCTTACAAGAACAGGCGCCTGCAGGCGAGGATCGTAGAGGTGGATGTGGGGGTAATATCGGGCGAGGCCACGAACCAAGGCGGATGTGAGCCAAATGGGCGCTTTGCCATCGAGAATGACGCCTGAAGCCGCAGGCAATGGGGGAATATGGAGGGGGCGAGGAGCCAGAAAACGATCGGATGAGACGATTTTGAGCCGCACGACGTCTGCTTCCATTTGGAGTGTAAAGGTGATGCCGGTAACGCGGGCGCTGTTGAGAATGACTCGCGGGGGCTTCATCCAGCCGAAGTGACGGGCGTCGAAGAGGTGGAAGGATGCGGGCAAAGCGTGGGAGGCAAGGGCTGCGTAGAGCCAGGCAGGCCCGCGGCCGTAGAGAGCGACGGGCGCAGCGGGCGGTATGATCTGCAAAGCGCGAGGGATGTGATCAGGCTCCCACCATAGCCCCCGGTCGGTGAGGGGAACGCCGACCTGGCGGGCAAGATCCTCCACGACAACGATATGGGATTGCTGGGGGGCCTGGCTGAGATGACGAGAGCGTATCCGCCCCGGGGGATAATCGAAGACGCCTTGCACTCGTTGCAAAACTCGCTGAAACATCTCTCCCAGACGAGGGTGGAAGCGATCCAGGCCGCTGATAACGCCCTGCAAAGGGCCGTTATCTGAGATGATTTCGTCGTGGCCGTGCAGGTGGGAGCGGAGGATGGCGAGGGGAATGAGGCTTGTTTCATCCAGCCAGGTCCGCCACTGCCGAAGCTCGGAATCGGTGCGATACAGCAGGATGACGTGGGTGCAGGCATGGAAGATGCGGAATTGCTGGCCCTGGGGTCTGCCTCCCACATCCACCAGCATGGGCAGGTGTCGCTGCTCGATGGCGCGCACGGCCCGCTGCACCAATTGCGGGGTGAAGCGCTTCTTCTGGCGCAAGAGAAGCCCGACGTTCTTTTCCGCCTCCATGAACCAGTCTCCTTCGCCATCGGGGGTGGTGCGTATGAGGATGAAAGGGGTTTGAGATTTCTTGAGATGTATGCTAAGGTTGTAGGCGAGTGCAGATTTCCCTGCATGTGGCGGCCCAGCCAGGAGCACTGCCGGGAAAAGATTAATCGCTGGCATGGTCATTCACCGGTAGTAATTGGTAGACATCATCAGAAATAAGAAAGTCGTTGCTCACGTCTGGCATCACGTTGCTGCTGTCGAAGCTCAAGGATTAATGGACAATGATTAAAGGCTAAATCAGCGTGGTTTTCGCTTTAATCATTACTCATTGATCATTGATTCGGGCATGATTGAGTGAAATCGGAGAGTTCGCTTCGAAGTGAGTTGTTTCCAACAATACCTATGAAACGTAGAACGGTTTTGATTGCAACATTGGGCGGACAGCCGCAGGTTGTTACGTTCGCGCTAGATATTTTGCTAGAACGGGGGGAGGACATCGAAGAGGTGGCGGTGGTGCACCTGGGGAAGACGCGCTATTTGCAGGCGTTGCGGCGGCTGAGCGAGGCTTTTCCGGGCGACCGTTACGCGGGCAAGAGCTGTCATCTACGCCCGGTTCCCATTTCCGACGGCAAACGGGTGCTGGCGGATATCCAAAGCAACCGGGATGCGACGGTGGTGTGGCGAACGCTGCATGAATTGATTCGGAGAGCGAAAGAGGAGGGGGCGCATGTACATTTGCTGCTTTCGGGGGGCAGGCGGATGATGGCGCTGCTGGCGGTGTCGGCGGCGATGCTGCAATTGGAACCAGGAGATCACATCTGGCATATTTACACGCCCGATGAGGTGCAGGCACGGGCTCGCGGAGGCGCCATTCTCCATGCGCCCAATGCCGGCATCACGCTGCTGGAAGCGCCGATAGCGCCGTTGGGCAATTATTTTCCGGCGATTCGGGCGCTGGCTTCGTTGACGCCCGAGGATGTGCTGCGAATGCAGACGAAATGGATGGATGACGAGGAGCAAGAACGCTGCAGGAAGGTGTGGCGACGCCTGACGTCGCGGCAGAAGGAGGTGTTGCGGGCCTTTGCCCAGGGCATGACGCGCGAGGCTGTGGCGGCGCATCTAGGGGCCTCGGTGCGCACGGTGGATAGCCACAAATCACGGATACTGGATGAATGCCGCATCGCCTGGAGC
>JALXAF010000403.1 GCA_026992375.1 Anaerolineae bacterium | reverse complement strand
CCAGTGACGTGTTCTATCGCCATCATCTGGCCTTTCGTTCCGCCACCGAGAAGCTGGAACACTGGGGGCAGTTCAAACATCGCCGCCAGGGCGAGGTTCATGCCATCACGCCCGAGATCATCGACATCCTGCATCGGGCGGTGCGCACGCCCGGCGCGCTGGATGAACATTTCGACGACGCCTACGCCATTTACCGGGAATACACCCGGCGTCTGGCGCAAAAACCGGCCACAGATTTGCGCGACCTGCTCGTCGTCCTGCCCGACCGTCGTCCTGTGCCGGTGGAGGAGGTGGAGCCGGTCTCCGCGATCGTGCGCCGGTTCAGCACCGCGGCCATGTCCATGGGCGCGCTCAGTCCCGAGGCCCACGAGGTGCTGGCCATTGCCATGAACCGGCTGGGCGCGGCCTCCAACAGCGGCGAGGGCGGCGAAGACCCGGCCCGTCTGGGCACCGAACGCAACAGCGCAGTCAAACAGGTGGCGTCGGGGCGGTTTGGCGTCACCCCCGCTTATCTCATCTCGGCCCGAGAGCTGCAGATCAAGATGGCTCAGGGCTCGAAGCCGGGCGAGGGCGGACATCTGCCGGGACACAAGGTCACCGAACTCATCGCGTCCATCCGCCTGACCACGCCGGGCGTGCCTCTCATCTCGCCGCCGCCTCACCACGACATTTACTCCATCGAGGATCTCTCTCAGCTCATTTACGACCTGCGCCAGATCAATCCCGAGGCCAACATCTCGGTGAAACTGGTGGCCCAGGCTGGGGTGGGCGCAGTGGCCGCGGGCGTGGCCAAGGGTCGGGCCAACAGCATCCTGATTTCGGGCAGCAATGGCGGCACCGGCGCCTCGCCCCTCACCTCCATCAAACACGCGGGCGTGCCCTGGGAGATCGGGCTGGCCGAGGCGCAGCAGGCCCTGCGGCAGAACGGCCTGCGCGATCGGGTGATTTTGCGTGCAGATGGCGGCGTGCGCAGCGGCAGGGATGTGATCATGGCCGCGCTGCTGGGCGCGGATGAGTTCTCCTTTGGCACGCTGGCCATGATCGCCGAAGGCTGCATCATGGCCCGGGTGTGCCACCGCAACACCTGTCCTGTGGGCGTTGCTTCGCAAAATCCCAAACTGAGGGCCAAATTCCCGGGCAAGCCGGAGCATGTGATGGCGCTGTTCACCTTCATCGCCCAGGAGGTGCGGGAGCTGATGGCGGCCATGGGGTATCACAAGATGGATGATCTCATCGGGCGCACCGATCTATTGGCCCAAAAGCGCACCGGTGACGCGGCTCTGGATTCGTTGGATTTGAGTCCCTTGCTGGCCCAGCCCGCGCCCCAGAGCCCTCGGCGGTTCACCTTCTGGCCCGATTATGATTCTCCCAACGCTTTGGGCAACCGGGTGGCCGAGGCGGCTTTGGCCGCGTTGGCTTTGGATAAGGCTCCCCTGCACCGCGAGTTCGATATCTACAACACTGACCGGGCCGTGGGGGCCCGGCTCAGCGGGCGGCTGACGCAACTGGGCTACACCAATCTGCCCCAGGGAGCCATCAACGTCACTTTTCGGGGCAGCGCCGGACAATCCTTTGGCGCGTTTCTCATCCAGGGCGTCCATTTTACGCTGATGGGCGAGGCCAATGATTACGTAGGCAAGGGCCTGGCCGGGGGCATCATCGCCCTGCGCCCGGAGGAGGATGCGGCTTATGTTTGGCGCAAGAACTACATCGCTGGCAACACCTGTCTTTACGGCGCCACCGGCGGCGCATTGTACGCCGCGGGCCGGGCGGGCGAACGCTTTGCCGTGCGCAACAGCCGCGCCTACGCGGTGGTGGAGGGTGTGGATGGGCACGGCTGCGAATACATGACCGGGGGCGTGGTGGTGGTGCTGGGCCCCACGGGCTACAACTTCGGCGCGGGTATGACAGGCGGTCAGGCTTTTGTGCTGGATGACGCCCAGCGCCCACAATTCCTGTCCCGACTCAATGACGAGCTGGTGTACGCCACCCGCGTGGAAGATGAAACCGCCCGCATCACCCTACGTCGTATGGTCGAGGCCCACTATCAGCACACCCAAAGCCCCTTGGCCGCGGAACTGCTGGCCGATTGGGATGCGGCTCTGGTCCGCTTCTGGCACGTGCGCCCCAAGTGGATGCGTCCGGCCGGGCAGGCTGTGGTGGAGGCTGGCGATCATGCGTCGGTGCAAGGCAGGTAGCAATCACCTGAAAGCTTTGAGGGTGAATAGGAGAGAGTTGGAGATGTTTTTCTTCGGTTTTTGTTGTGAATCCTGATTAGCGCCTTTCAGCCAGCCCTCGGATCACCTCGGCAGTGTGGGTCGCGGTTTTCTGCCAGGAAAAATGATTGGCCCGGGCGATGAGCGCCGCCGGGTCGGGCGGATTGTCCAGCACATTCAGGATGGCCCGGGCATAGGCTTCCTCGTCGTTTGTGGGAACGGGCGGAACGATGCCGCCGGTGATCTCGGGCAGAGAGCTGTTATCGGCCACCAGCGCCGGCGCGCCGCAGGCCATGGCCTCCAGGGGCGGCATGCCAAAACCTTCGTAGCGAGAGGGAAAGAGGAAGAGAGCGGTCATGGTGTAGAGCGCGGGTTTGTGCGCATCGGGCACGAAGCCCAATACCCGCACATGATCCTGTAATCCCAGCGCCGTGATAATCGGCCGCGGGTCGGTGAACCAGCGATCTTTGGGATCGGGCAGCTTGCCGGCGATGACCAGATCAGGCAAATCGGGGCGCAGTTGCCGGGCCCGGGCGTAGGCCCGCAGCATCAGCGGCACATTCTTGCGGGGGTCGAAGCCGCCCAGGTAGAAAAGATAACGCTGGGGCAGGTCATATTGCTCGCGAATGCGGGCCAGTTCCTCCTCGTCCTCCACCGGCGCGTGGGGCGCGCCCAGGCTCTCGTAGGTGACATGCACCTTGTCCGCGGGAACTTCCAGCAGGCGAATGATGTCGTCGGCCGCGGACTGGCTGACGGTGAGGATGGCGTCGGCCCGGCGGGCGCTTTTGGAGACCAGCCAGGTGTAGGCCCGGGCCAGTAACCCGCTGGCGTAATCCTCCAGCAGTACCGGAATCATATCGTGGATGGTGACGACCACGGGCGCGGGCGAGCGCAGCGGCGAGCCCCAGTAGGGCACAAAGGCCACATCCGCGTGCAGACACTTCGTCCAGTTGGGAAAAACCTTCTGCTCCCATGCCAGTTTGACCAATTGGGCGTTGATAGCCCAGCCGGGCAGGGGCGCACGCACTTTTTGCACCGTGGGCGGGGGTGGGGGCAGCCGGTAATCGCCGTAAATAGGCGGAACCAGCAGCATGATCTGCCAGTCGGGCAGGGCTTTGTACAGTTCCCAGAGCAGCCCGTGCAAATACTGCCCCGAGCCGGTGTCGGTGCGCCCCCAGAACCAGCCGTTGATCAAAAGTTTAGACATAAAGCTGAGCGCCCGAAAAACAAAAATGGATTGCAATTAGCAACTTCATAGCAACCGACGATAGACGATGGACGATAGACGGCGGAGACGCGCCCCCTTCCATCGTCTTCCGCCCATCGCCCATCGTCCAAGATGCTTCCACAATCATGATGCTTGCTTTTTTAATCGCAACGCCACCCGCTCGGGCGTCAGGGGTAGCTCGTCGAACCACACGCCCGTGGCGTCGCGCACCGCGGCCACGATGGCGGGCGCAGTGGGGATGAAGGGCATCTCGCCCATGCCGCGGGCCCCCATCGGGCCTTGCGGGTCGGGGATTTCCAGGATGTCGGGAGCGACGTGGATGGCTGTATCCAGCACCGTGGGCACGAGATATGTGCTGAACTTGTCGGTGAGCACCTGGCCCTGGTCGTATTTCAACTCCTCCATCAACGTCCAGCCCACGCTCTGG
>JALXAF010000402.1 GCA_026992375.1 Anaerolineae bacterium | reverse complement strand
GGGCCTCGGCCCGTTCAGCCTCCAACTGCGCCATCAGCCGCTTGCGCTCTTCTTCCGCCTCGCGCCGGGCTGCATCCGCGGCGGTCAAACCTTCGGCGATTCGCTTCTTGCGATCTTCCAGCATCTGAGAGATGGCCGGGAAGACGAACTTCTTCAGCAGAAGGTAGAGGAGAAAGAAATTGACGATATACGATATCAGGTAATTCAGATTCAGGCCTAATGCAGCCATACATCAACCTCCTTGAGCTGTAAGGGCGGGAACAACGACAAGTTCTGACCTTACTGCAGGCCAGGCGCGCCCACGAACAGCAACAGGAGAGCGACAACCAGAGCGTAAATGGCGATGGATTCAGCGAACACAATGCCCAGAATCATGTTGGTGCGGATTTCGCCGGCGACTTCGGGATTGCGGCCCATGGCCTGCAGAGCGCCCATGACCAAAAGACCGATGCCGATGCCAGGGCCAATCGCGCCCAGACCAATTGCGAGACCAGGAGAAAGAATTTCTACCATGATGAACTAAGTCCTCCGTGAAGAAGAGATGGTGGGAATGGATTTCAAAAGTCGAAAAGTTAATGACGAATGATCAACGTTTTAATCATCAATCATTTGTCATTTATCTCAGTGATGCTCATCTCCGGCATGGCTGTGGGTGGCCTGCTCGAAGTAGATGAAGGTGAGAATGGCGAAGACGAAGGCCTGCATGAAGCCTACGAAAAGCTCCAGCCCGAAGAAAGGCAGGGGCAGCAGGAAGGAAACCAGGAAGGCCATGACGAACAGCAGCACCTGACCGGCGAAGATATTGCCAAACAACCGGAAGCTGAGGCTGATGATCTTGGCGAACTCGGAGATGAACTCCAGGATGCCCACGAAGAGATCGATGGGCTTCATGCCAGTGATGACGGGCAAGGCGAAGCGTCGGGCGTATTTGGCTCCCAACCGGCGAAAACCGATGACATGACTCCAGATGACCACCAGCAACGCCAGACCGATGGTCAGGTTCAGATCGGTGGTGGCTGCGCGCACGTAGGGCGTCAACACATAGCCTCTGGGCTCATGGGGATGGTATTTCTCGCCCGCGGCCTCGGCTTCTTCGGCTTCCTTCTTGATGGCTTCGCGCTCTTCGGCGCTCAACTTCACCTGATCATTGGTCAGGGTGATGAACGGCCCAATGTGTTTGATCCCATACCCAACGGTCACGCCCTTCTCTGCGTAAGCCACTTCCACCGGTTCGATGACGCCAATGCTATCGATGCCAGGCACCAGCTCCATCCAGTTGGCGAACAGAAGGAAAAGCAACAAAGTGAGGAAAACGCCCACCCAGGCTTTCGCTTTTTCCTTGCCGCCGATGTCGGTCAACATCCCCTCGAAAATCTCGTAAACCCACTCGAAGATGTTCTGCAGCTTGCTCTCGGGCACATCCTCCATCTTGCGCACGGCCAAAAAAGCCAACACCAACACAATGATATCCGCTATGATCGTTGCGACGAACGTATTGGTGATCTGGAAATTGCCGATAGAAAGCCCTGGAATCGCTTCGCCAGGCAGAAGAATAGTCGGCAATGGCACTCGCACGAACAGGATAGAGATGACCAGCAGGGCGATGCCGCCAATGATGAGTGCAAGGGGTTTCGGTCGGAGCAGTTTGCTCATTACGATGATTCTCCTTTTTCTTCGTTTCCTTCGTCAGAAACCGGAGCGATGGTCAGATAGCGGGTTTGGATAGTGCGCACGACAATGATTGTCGCGATGAAAATCCCTGTGAACATGCCGAACAATGTCCCCAGGGGGGCCGAGCCAGAGAGAACATCAAAGGTGACGCCCAGGAGAAGCGGCGCGATGAGAGCCAAACCGACGAGAATGACAAGCTTGATTGTAATTTGCACCCAATCAGGATGCTTCGTTGCATTCTGACGTCGCATGAACTTTCCTGGATAAACAGCTCGAACGATCCTGCTTCAACGCGGTAGAGTATACCCCAACGACAAGGTTCGCGCCAAATCGCACAGACATAAATTTCCGTAGATTCGATTCCAGTTCATCGAATAGAACCATGAGTTGCAGGAGCAGGGTAACGGCGTCAGCACATAATTCCCTATCGTCTCATTCAGCCGGGATGAAATGACATCTTATCCCCGCCGGATCGCGCACCGCCAGCCCCGCACCCCGCCTTTCGGCTCGAAAACCGGCGTCCTGCAGACGCGCGACCAGCACATCCGGATCGGCCACGGCGAAAACCGGCTGGGTTCCATGGGGATGTTCGGGCGCTTTGCAGCGCCAGCGGGTCGTGCGCAGCACTACCGCCACGTTTTCGGCGGCCAGATGCACGTGGGCGAAGTAGGAAAGGCCCACCGGCAGACCCACCACATCTCGCCAGAATTTGACGCTGGTTGTGATGTCGTGGGTGTAGAGCGTGAGCTCGGTGACGCCGAGCAGATGCACGGGCGTCGCCCGCGGCGCGTCTTCACGGCGTTTGGTGCGCAGCGCCTTGCGTTGGGCGATGTCCCAGTCGCCCGGATCGGTTTCCTGCGCCAGCTCGAAGGGGTTGTTGTCCGGGTCCAGAAAGATGAGCAGATTCAGGCCCGGAACCATCTCCTCGAACACGATGGGGATGTCATGAGCCAGCAGGTAGCCGCGGGCGTGGCTGAAATCATCGACGCCGAACACCGGCAGGGCCCCGTGCGGCCCGCGCGTCCCGCAAAACCGCCCACCCGGAAGCTGCTCCCACGCCACATCCCCCAGCAGGTAGCGCAACGCCTCCCCTTGGGCTGCGGGCGTTAGCCGAAAATGCCGCAGCCAAAATTCGCGGGCCGCGGCCAGATCGCTGACATAGGTCTTCAGTCCGACTAATCGAGGCAGCGTCATGGGGCGTCAAAAACAAAGCCGGGACGCAAAACAGCAATCATCTTGTGCAAGTTCCGAACACTGGTTTGACGGCCCCGGGCTTCAGTACGTCGGTTTGTCGGACAGATCGTACGTCCCCGGCTCCTTGTTGTCCGCCATATCCAGTGCGGCCAGCAGGCTCTCGAAGTTGTGGGCCAGATCGGTTTCCAGCAGGATTGCCAGCACCCGATCCTCATGCAAGACGAATGCCGCGTGAGTGCGGAAGTTCTGTCCCTCGACCCGTTTGATGGGAATGCCCACTTCCGCCGCAAACTCGCCATTGACATCGCTGAGAAAGGAGATTTCCTCCAGGCCCGCCAACGCCCGCCACGATGCCAGCTTCTCCACGCTCTGCCCGCTGATGATGTACAAATCCACCTTGCGCTCGTCCAGCATGGCCAGCCGCGCGGGATAATCCATGCCGGGCGGCGGCAGAGGCATGGGATTGACGGGTGCAGGATTGTAGATGCACACGCCCAGCGCGCCCGGCTCCACCATGTCGATGGGCGACAATTCGACGCCCTCGGCGCTGGGCAGAAGGATGCGCGGCAAAAAGGAGCCTACGCTGATGCTAAGACCGGGGATTTTGGGCGGGAGTTGAGGAATGGTGGGAAGCATGAGGGATTTAGCACCTTATATCAATCAATAGAATCCAGGCCACCGGGCAAGAAAATGTCTCACGCAAAGACGCAGAGACGCAAAGGAAAAAAGAGGCAAAGAAAAACTTAGCGCCTTGGCGACTTTGCGTGAGATCAGCTTTTTTGGTTTCGGCTTGTTCTGGTTAGGATTTGGAAATTCGCAATCCGAAATCCCAAATCCGAAATAATTCATTTGCCCTGCCAGTTTGGGCGACGTTTTTCGATGAAGGCCGCCATGCCTTCCTTCTGGTCTGCGGTGGCGAACAGCAGATGAAAGGCCCGGCGCTCGAAATCAAGCCCCTCGCGCAGACTGAGCTCGAAAGCCTTGTTGACAGCCTCTTTGCCCAGGCGCACGGCCA
>JALXAF010000401.1 GCA_026992375.1 Anaerolineae bacterium | reverse complement strand
TACATGCGAATTTGGGTCTGGCTGATCTGGGCCCTGGTCATCCTGGCGCTACTGACTGCGCCCCAAATCCTTCTGCAAAAGGGCCATTCCGTCCATATTGTCTTTTTATCCGGGTAACTGCTAAGGTAGCCTGATTCGGCCTCGAAAATGACTTGCCACGAAGGCTCGAAGGAACGAAGACACGAAGAAAACCTTTGTTTTTATCCTTCGTGTCTTCGTGGTCTTTGACCTCGCTACGTGGGTAGACGCTTAACGCATCGAGATCTAGAAAAATGTCTCGATCTTCGTGACCAACCGCTGCCCGGCGATGAAGTCGCCGGGCTATGAAACAGCGCCGGATGAATCCGGCTAGCCCCGAAGGGGTGCTGTTCCTAGACGGGGGACTTTATCCCCCGACGGGAGTGGCAAACGTCTTGCCTCATGCCGCCCCAAAAGGGCCTCGTCTTCCGAGCGCAGTCTCGGACGATGCATAGTTACTTATTCGGTTTGTTAATGTGTGAAATACAGGCTTAGCAGCACAAAACTTCAAAGCGCAGCGAAAGGACTCTTTTTGACGTTTGATGTTTTATTCCTTTACTGAACAAGCGCCACTGCTCCGTGAGGTCTTCGTCATTTTCGATAAAATCGGGCCATCGGTTACACTGATTGGCGTTACGTTTATCCATGAACACAGCAGGATTGCAAGGCTATTTTATGACTGTCATTCAGGAATTGAAACGCGCCCATGTCGTCATCGTTGGCATGGGACTCATGGGCGCGTCGCTTGGATATGATCTGCGCGGACACTGCCGTCGGGTGACGGGCGTGGTGCGCAGGCCCGAGGCTGTCGCGGCGACAGAGGACAGCGGCTGTGTGGATGATGCGACGCTCGACGCAGCCGCCGCGGCGGCCATGGCGGATATCGTCGTGTTGGCCACCCCGGTGCGCACCATCTTACGGCAGATCGCCGAACTGGGCCCGCTGATGAAGCCGGGCGCGGTGTTGCTGGATATGGGCAGCACCAAAACCGAGATATGTCGGGCCATGGCCGCGCTGCCGGCGGGCGTGCAGCCAGTGGGAGGGCATCCTATGTGCGGCAAGGAGGTGGCGGGGCTGAGCGCGGCCGAATCGGGCCTGTATCGCGATTGCATTTTCGTGCTCTGTCCCCTGCCGCGAACATCCCCCGCCGCTTTGGCGCTGGCCCGGCAGTTGGTGGATTTCATTCACGCCCGGGCGATGCAGTTGGAGCCAGCCCGCCATGATCATCTGGTGGCGGCCATCAGTCATTTGCCATATCTCAACGCGGCGGCGCTGGTGTGGCATGTCATGGCGATGGCGGAGACTGATCCCGTGGTTTGGGATGTGGCAGCCAGCGGCTTTCGCGATAGTTCTCGCGTCGCCGCCTCGGATGTGCGAATGCTGCTGGATATTTTGCTGACCAATCGGGATGCCGTTTTGGACGCCGTCGATGACTTTCTGGGCCGCCTCACCGAGTTGCGGGACGTCCTCGCGAGCGAAGATGAAAACGCTTTGCAAGAGCGTCTTCTCTCCATCGCTCAGGCGCGACGAGATTGGGAGAGAATGCGCAAAACCCATTGACACGTCTCCGCCTACGTGCTATTCTAGTCGAAAGCCTTTGTTACTCCCCCTAAATGATTATGGTAGATCTGCAATTCAAACTTACTGACGTAATCTGGGAAGATATGGTGATGCTGGAAGGCGCTCCCATCACCGCGATCGTGGTCTGGGATAGATCGATGGTGGACGAGATGTTGCTCCAGCCCGTCACCGACAACACCCGTATATTCGTCGATATCGATCTTTATCTGGCTAATCAAACGAAATTGGAGCTTTATGGTGCTTCGGTGGCTCTGGACGAGGCGAGCGATCCTATTATAGGGTTAGGGGCCATTGGCGACGCCCTGGCTCGATATTCGCGAGATGGCGCTTTTATCGATGAGATCGCTGCGGGCGAGGATGAGATGTTGGTGCTGGTGTTGAACAACGATCGGGATAGCTCGCTCCTCATTGGCGCGTCCGCCTGGCTGGAAGACGCCTGGGATGTGCTGCCTGAGGAGGATGGATGAGCGTCTTTTCGCGGTTTGACAGAACATCTATTCGTAAACTATAATCCTGCTCAACACTCTTATTCTTCATGCCGCGTCAAGGCGTGAATCTTATTTTCGGAGGAGAAAATGTATCAGAACGTCGTCATTGTCGGAAATCTGGGACGCGATCCAGAGATGCGTTACACGCCCAGCGGAGTCCCGGTCACCACGTTTTCTGTGGCGGTCAATCGCAAATGGAAGGGACAGGATGGTGAATTGCATGAAAAAACGACCTGGTTCCGGGTGAAAGCCTGGCGAAAATTGGGGGAACTATGCAATCAATATCTATCCAAGGGACAGCTTGTGCTGGTGGAGGGTGAGATCGACGCCAGCGCCTGGATGGGGCAGGATGGCGAGCCCAGAGCCACCCTGGAATTGACCGCCAACAACGTTCGATTCCTGGGCAGCCGGAGCAGCGGTGAATTCAGCAGCGGCGACGCATTGAAAGAGGGCCCAGGCGTCTCTGAGGAGGATCTGCCTTTCTAAAATGGAATCGGCCGTTCGTCACCCCTCCGTCAGTATCCGTCTGGCGCCCCGCCCGCGTTCTGTCCCCGCGTTCACCGTTGTTGCTTGAATTGCACAGCCATCTCCCGCGTGAGATTCAGATACAAATCCCCATAGCGCTGGCTGGGTTCGATGTACGTCCCCTCCACCCATTCATTGAAGCTATTCACCCATAGCAAATCGGGTTGGCTTTGCATCGCAGCCGCGAATGTGGCGCGATAGGTGGCGCCATCGTTGCGAGGTTTGACAAAAGGCTGGGAGGGCGCGCGAATGTCGGGGCGACAGCCTGCGTTTCGGTCATCCCAGCCTGGACTGATGGTGGCGATCCAGAGTTTGTCTGCGCCATAAGATCGGGCGCGAGCGGCCCACATCGGCGCTTTGAGGTAGTCGTTGGGATAGGCTGCGTGGAAGATTTTGTACACCCACAGGCCGTCGAAGATCAAGAGAAAACTTGGGTCCAGTCCCTCGGCGATCCAGATGGTGGCGTGGGCGGGATCGACCTGAGCCCGCAGGCTGGCCCAGGCCTGCTGCGCCGACTGGCCTCCGGCCGTGGGCACGCGGTAGACGTCGGTGAAGAAGATGACGGGCCGTCCATTGATGTGCAGGAAGTTGGGATGGCCGCCATAGTTGTTGATGAGATGGCTGATGGCGTCTCTGGTATTGCTCTGCGTCGCTCCTGGCCAGATATGGCGCAAGAAGATGACCGTGTTGTAAAAAGGTTTGCCAGCAGATTGGTTTAACAGCGTGGTGAAGTTGCGATCTGTCCGGTCTCCGGGGCCCACCCATTGCAAGGTGAAGCCGTCAACGCCGGCGCTCAAGGCCATATCGATGTGGCGGGCGATGGCTGCTGGATCGTCTGAGTGATAACGCTGAAGCGGGCGGTCTCCTGCGCTGATGTTGCAGGCGTCCCAGCCAGAGGCGTCGTACCAGGCGAAATAGTTGGCCAACACGAGCGGCCGTGCATCGCCCCGGTTGACAACGGCGGGAGCCGCCAGATGTGCGGATGCGGAAGCGACGGGCGTGGGCGTCTCCGCGCCCGGCGTGGGCGTGGGCGGCGGCGTGCGCTCGGGCAGGCTGTTGATGTAGTCGAACTGGCTGAGCAACTCGGTGAACAGCCAGCCTTCCTGTCCCTCGGGCGTGGCTCCGAAAACCCAATCGCCCGCCTGATTCCGGGCCTCGGGCACGAAAATCGTTCCCCGAGGCAGCATGGTGATGAGATCGTATACAGCGCTCGGTCCGGTGCGGAGGTTGGCTAGCTCAACCATGACTTCGGGGGGCCCAGGCGTGGGG
>JALXAF010000400.1 GCA_026992375.1 Anaerolineae bacterium | reverse complement strand
GAAGGGCAGCCCTATGACGAATGGGATGCGCCCGACAACGTGCGCGGCAGCACCTACGCCCGCTCCAAGCTGGCGGGCGAGAACGCCATCCGTTTCTTCAACCCCGAGATCCGCATCATCCGCATCGCCTGGCTTTTCTCTCCGGGCGGCGTCAACTTCCCGGCCAAAATCGTGGCCGCAGCCGACAAACATGGCGCGTTGAAGGTTGTAGATGACGAATTCGGCAACCCTACCTATGCACCCGACCTGGCCGAAGCCATCTACAAACTCATCGACCTCAAAGCCCCGCCGGGCGTGTATCATCTCACCAACAGCGGCGTCGCCAGCCGGTATGAGATGGCCAAAGAAACCTTGCGCCTGACTGGCCGCGAGCACGTCCCCATCGAGCCCATTCCTCACACCGCGTGGCAGCGGGCCGCGACGCCGCCTTTGCGGGCCATTCTCGCCAACCGGGCCGCAGCCGCGCTGGGCGTCATCCTGCGCCCCTGGCAGGAGGCCCTGGCCGACTGGGCGGAGAAAACCCGAGGCTGATGGGGCGTGTGCAAGCAAACTCCCCTGCAAAGAGGCGAAGCAACTGGCGGAGAGGGCCGGGTTGAGGGCGAGGCTCTGGCGGCTTGGTCGGAAAGAGCGACTGATTTCTGAACGCACACCAAAGGTGGCGCGCCATCACGCCCTCAGAAATTCGGTTGAACCATCTCTTTCGGTAGGGGCATTTTCCCAGGCGTCACGGGCGATCGTCCGCCAATACCGATGAAAATCCCTTGTTACGTCATTCCGACGACCGCAGGGAGGAGGAATCTCCCAGGTGCAACGCACTTAACACGAGCGTTGGCCTGACGCAACACCGGATCAACGTCAAATCTGATGCGACAAGGCCACGGCTTGTGGCAAGTGCGTCGCATTTTCTGGTTGCTGCGCTCCCTCGAAATGATGTGAAATCTCAAGCGAAAGCCGCCAGGAATTCTTTGTAACTGCTTACGCACCCCGGTTAATAAACCATAAAGGACAAAAAGGCGCCAAGAACACGAAGAAAAAATGTATAATTTCCCCTTTGCGCCTTTCTGGCTTAGGCGCTTAACGCATCGAGGAAAAAGTTATCGGTCTTTGTAGCAGGTTGCAGGTTCAACGCTATGGCGAAATCACGCTGCACCTGCTACTTGCCACTTGCGACCTGCCCCGCAGAGGCCACATCTTCTGAGCACGGTCTCGGACGAGGTCTAATGTCTTAGTGTTCTTAGTGGTTTTCGGATGACGACCGGTGACGATCTTGGTAGTTATAATTCTTTGCTTCTTTCTTCCTTTGCGCCCTGGCGTGAGATCTATTTTCATAGCAGCGAGATTTGACAAATCTAACATTTCTGTTATAATTTATTCTTGCCACTGCGGGGTGGAGCAGAGGTAGCTCGTCGGGCTCATAACCCGAAGGTCGCAGGTTCGAATCCTGTCCCCGCTACCACAAAGCCCCGGTTCACGCCGGGGCTTCGATATGGCGACGTAGCTCAGGAGGCAGAGCAAGCGGCTCATAATCGCTGTGTCGGTGGTTCAAGCCCACCCGTCGCCACCAAAAACAGGACGCTCCCGGCTTCTATCGGGAGCGTTTTTTTGTAGATTACTCCATCCGCAGGCAGTTGTGATAAATCTGGAATTTTCCCCTTCGGTGCGACATCGGTTTGAGAACTTATCCGCTGTTGTGCTAGAATAACGCGGCTCGGGCGTTTTTTACGCTCGATCCCAGCATCCCGCCGATAAGAGGACGCCTGCGACAGCGCATGACAATCCACTCACATGACTTCACCCGCCACCATTGTCATCATCCCCACCTACAACGAGGCCGAAAACGTTTCCCCCCTCATCGAACGCCTCCTCGGCCTCGAAGAAAAGGTTGACGTCCTCATCGTCGATGACAACTCACCAGACGGCACCGGCCAGGTGGTGGACGCCATCGTCGCCGAAAATCCCCGGGTTCAGGTTATCCACCGCGAAGCCAAACTGGGTCTGGGCACAGCCTATACGGCCGGATTTGTGCACGCGCTTGGGCAGGGATACGATCGCATTATCACCATGGATGCGGACTTCTCCCACAATCCCCGCTACATCCCCGCGTTGCTGCGCCTGACTGATGAGTACGATCTCGCCATTGGCTCGCGTTACGTGCCCGGCGGCGGCGTCCGATTGTGGGGCGCCCACCGGCGCTTGCTCAGTCGCGGCGCCAATCTCTTCGCCCGCTCGATGTTGGGCCTGCACGCCCACGATTGCACCGCGGGATTCCGCTGTTATCGGGCCTCGGTGCTGGAAGCCGTAGACCCGCACAGCATTCAGGCTGACGGCTATTCCTACCTGCTGGAGATGCTCTGGCGGGTGCAAAAAGCTGGGTTCAGCATCGCCGAAACCCCCATCGTTTTCACTGACCGCCGCCGCGGCGCTTCCAAGATCTCGCAAAAAGAGATCTTCCATGCGGCGGGCACCGTTTTTCGTCTCACCTTCAGCCGCAGCGTCGCACCCCCCGTCAGGCTTGCTCCGCGCCAGTCCGATCACCTGCAATCCTACGATCAATAATCGCCACCCCCCGAAACTCCCATGTCCAGACAATCGCCACTTCCATCCAACAGCGGCCAGGGCATCATCGAATTCGCACTCATCCTCCTCCTCATCGCCATCGTCGTTCTCGCCATCTTGCTCATCCTGGGGGATGATCTGCGGGCCTTCGTTTTCGATCTGCTGAACACCTGGTTTCCTCAATAGCGCCGCCCCCCTGAACCGCCTTCGCCTACGCCCCATGCGGTTCGCTTCATCTCTCTCCCGATTACGCCCCCTTCTCGACCTGGTCTTCCCGCCCCGCTGCATCCACTGCGGACGCCTGGGCGATTATCTGTGCGAGACCTGCCGAGAAGAGGCGCAGTCCGTTGGCTCCGACATTTGCATTCGCTGCGGCAATCCCCTGACCACCCGCGGGATATGCCATCGCTGCCGTCAGGATCCGCCCGATCCCATTCGGGCCATCCGCGGCGTCTTTTTTTATAACGGCCCCATTGCCCAGAGCATCCGGGGATTGAAATATCACGGCCTTCGCGGTCTGGCCCCCATCCTGGCCGATTACCTCATCGCCTACATCCAGGCGCATCCCATTCCCATCGACGCCCTGGTCCCCGTCCCCCTGCATCCTGAAAGACTGGCGCAACGGGGCTTCAACCAGAGTGAATTGCTGGCCGCCTGCATCGCCCTCACCCTGAACATCCCGTTGCGCGTCAATCTGCTGCGGCGCATCCGTCCCACCCTGCCCCAGGCTCAACTCAATCGAAAGCAGCGGCTGCAAAACGTGGCCGGAGCCTTTGCCCCCCATGATGGCGTCAGTCTGCACGGCGAAACCATCCTCATCATCGACGACGTCGCCACCACCGGCGCCACCCTGAGGGCCTGCGCCCGGCCTCTGCGCGCGATGGGTGCGGGCGACATCTGGGCGCTGACCGTGGCTCGGGCCAACATGAACGTGGCGCTGGATGCGCCGACATCCCCATCCTCGCCTGCTGAAGCGTTTTTGCTATGGGACGCCAATCGAAAGCAATTAATCCCCGATCCGACAGAGTCCCTTATTTGACCATTCGGGCATGATTATGGTATGCTTGCCAATCGCAAATCCGTCCCGATATTTGCAATTCTATGAGCTTTTGTCCGCAAAAGTCCCTTTATTTCATCACCACCGCAGCACCGACAGGAGAAAGGCAACATAGCCAAGCGGAAAAGTAGCCAACGAAGGAATGTGCGCCGCACCCCGCGCACCCGGATCAACGAACAGATCAGAGCGCCCAAAATTCGAGTGATCGACGAAACGGGCAAACAGCTGGGCGTTATGACGCCCTCCGAAGCCCTGCGGCTCGCACGCGAACGCGATCTCGATCTGGTCGAAGTCGCCCCCAAAGCCGATCCCCCTGTCTGCCGTCTGATCGACTACGGCAAATATCAATACGAGCAGACCAAACGGGAGCGTCAGGCGCGCAAAGCGCAGAAGCAGGTCGAGATCAAGGAAGTCCGCCTGCGTCCCAAGACAAGCGAACATGACACCGATGTGCGTGTGCGCCAGGCTCGTAAATTCCTGGAAAGCGGCGCGAAAGTCAAGGTTCGCTTGCGTTTTCGCGGACGCGAAATTCAGCATCCGCAAGTCGCGCTCAAAATTCTGGAAGATTTTGCAGAGCGCCTGTCCGATGTCGGCGAAGTGGAAATTCGTCCCAACATGGAAGGCCGCAGCCTACTGATGATTCTGGCTCCTATCTCAAAAGGCAAGCCAACCAAAAAACAATCATCATCCCAGAAATCTGCGCCTCCAAAACAGGACAAGCCAAAAGCTGAAAAGACCAGCTAACCCCAGCACTAGCAAACACACTTATCTCTGAGAGGGTGCTGCTCAATCGAGAAGCTCCCTCTTTACTTGTCAGGAGTTATCAAAATGCCCAAGATCAAGACATACAAAGGCGCGGCCAAGCGTTTCAAACTTTCCGCCAATGGCAAACTGCGCCGTCACAAGCAGGGCAAAGGCCATCTCAAGCGTCGCACGCCCAAACGCAGCAAGCGCCAGTTCGACAAACTGCTCACCGACGAAAATCTCAGCCACAAGCGCCGTCTGCAGAAACTGGCTCCTTATCTCAAATAAGAAGTAACTGCTAACGTAGCAAGGCCAAAAACCGCGAAGACACGACGACACGAAGGCGCGAAGGGTGAGAAATAAGGATGTTCTTCGTGTCTTCGTTCCTTCGAGCCTTCGTGGCAATGCGTTTTCAAGGTCGAATCATGCTACCTGAGCAGTTACAACAAGAAACCGCCCGATTCAAAATCAGAAATAAAACGAGGTTCCTATGACACGCGTAAAACGTGGCGTTACCGCCCGAGCCAGACACAAAAAAGTCCTCAAACTCACCAAAGGCCATTATGGCGCCCGCCATCGCCTTTTCAAGACCGCCAACGAATCCATGATCCACGCGCTGGTGTACGCCTATCGCGACCGCCGTCGCCGCAAGCGTGACTTCCGTCGCCTGTGGATCACGCGCATCAACGCGGCCAGCCGTCGGCATGGCATGAGCTACAGCAAATTCATGCACGGATTGAAACAGGCCGATGTGCAACTGGACCGCAAGATCCTGGCTGATCTGGCGATGAATGAGCCCAAAGCCTTCGAAGCAGTGGCCGAGGTCGCCCAGCAGGCCCTGAGCTGACGCCCCGCGAGAGAAATGCACGTCACGCATATCTCCAGCGCCGCCAACCCCCGTCTCAAATTCGCCAAATCGCTGAAAAAAAGACGGAATCGGCGCAAACAGCAACGAATACTGCTTGAGGGCCATCGCCTGATTGCCGACAGCATGAGCGCCGGATTTCCACCGGCGCTTTTTTTCTTCACGCCCGAAGCGGCCCAGGCCCACCCGGCATTGCTGCAACAGGCCGCTGACGCAGGCGCGCAGCTCCTGAGCCTGGAGCCAGCGCTCTTGGGGGAGATCAGCGACACTGTCACGCCCCAGGGCGTCATCGCCGTCGCCCCCCTGCCCGAACTTCCCGTCGGCCAAAAGGGATTGGCGCTCGTGCTGGACGGCGTGCGGGATCCGGGCAATCTGGGGACCCTGCTGCGCTCGGCCGCGGCCGCCGATGCAGATCAGGTCATCCTCATGCCCGGCGTCACCGATCCTTGGTCGCCCAAAACGCTGCGCGCAGGCATGGGCGCTCACTTTCGCATCGCCATTCGCGAGGCGCAAACGCCGGACCAGGCCCGGGCCTGGCTGCAACATCACGCCATCCACTTCGCCAACGCCCGCGGCGAATGCGCCTACACCGACGTCGATTGGACCCGCGCCAGCGCCCTCATTCTGGGCGGCGAAACAGAGCGGGCCGGCATCGTCGATGGCTGGTCCGACGTCATCGCCATCGCCATCCCCATGGCCCGCGGGATCGAATCCCTGAATGTCGCCGTCGCGGGCAGCGTCATCCTGTTCGAAGCCGCCCGTCAGCGAAGCTGACCGACACCCCACCCCCCCCTGCACCGACATCGAGATCATGAAATTCCGCGATATTTACCAAAACGCCGACCGTCCCGTCCTTTCCATTGAGCTCTTTCCGCCCAAAACCGCAAAAGGCCGCGCCCATCTCGATCGCGAACTGGCGCAACTGATGCAGCATCCGGTGGGCTTCGTCTCCGTCACCTACGGCGCTGGCGGCTCCACCCAGGCCAACACCCTGGAGCTAGTCAAAGCCATTCGCAAGCGCTACGAGATCACCACCGTTCCCCACTTCACCTGCGTTGGGGCCAGCCGACAAAGCGTGCGAGAGTATGTGGATCGAGCTATGGCTGATGGAGCCGAGAATCTGGTGGCCCTACGCGGCGATCCCCCCAAAGGTGAAACCAGCTTCAAGCCCGCGCCCGATGGCTTCCGATACGCCTATCAACTGGTGGCGTTCCTCAAAGAAATCTATGGCGACGCGCTCTCCCTGGCTGTGGCGGGCTATCCCGAAGGTCATGTCGAGACTCGGGATCTCGCCTTGAGCGTGCGTCATCTCAAGCAAAAAGTGGATGCGGGCGCAGATCTGATTATCACACAACTCTTTTATGATAATAAAGATTTCTTCCGATTCCGCGATCTGGCGGTGAAGATGGGAATCAACGTCCCCATCGTGCCCGGCATCCTCCCCGTCACAAAATACTCCCAGATCAACCATATCACCAAACTGTGCGGAGCCAAAATCCCGGCGGAACTAACCCGATTGTTGGTGGCCTTCCCCGATGGCTCGCCCGATCAGCAAATGGCCGGCATCGCCGCGGCCATTGATCAGGCCGGAGAGCTGCTGGAAAACGACGTCCCCGGCATCCACATCTTCACCCTCAACAACAGCTTCGCCACGTCCCACATGGCGGCTGCACTGGGGCATTACTTCGAGTAAGCCAGCGCGCCCAAATCAAATATCAAAGGGGTGGGGTTTGCCCGCGTAGATGTTATCGAGGATTTGCAACTCTCGATGGCGCACCGCGTTGAGGAATTTATCCGCTTTGCCCATGTGGCGAAAGGCGCTGTAGCCGTGCTCCAGAAAATCTTGAAGCTCGTTCCATCCGGCCCGATAGGCGGGCCCCCGGGCCAGACGCAAGGTCCAGCCGATGACCCGATGCCGCACCAGCTTCTCCAGATCCCGGCCAATGGCCACGATCATATCGATTTGCTTCACCCGATCATCGTAATTCTTGCACAAACGATAGGCCTCAGCGTACTGCTCCTCGGAGATGCTGTCGGTCACGCCCACATCCTCCAACAGCGTTTGCAATAATTTCTCGTCCAGCTCCTCGGTGAGATTGTTGAGCTCGATGGCCAGAGTGAGGGTTTTCAGCGCCCGCGCAGGGATGAACCGCATCATAAAGTCATGGATGCGCACGATGTCTGTGTTGCGCTGGGTGAAATCCTTGGGCGCGTAGATGTCGTCCAGAAAAAAGCGACACGCGGGCTCGTAGCGCTCATCGGCCAGGAAATCGGCGTAGGTACGGGCCAGACGCCGGGCCTGCCACGCCCGCAACATAGCCATTTCGGGCGAGAGGCCGCGGCCTTCCACCCGATGATGGCTGAGTTTATCATGTTGGCGCAACGCCGCCACCAAACGGGCCGCGTCTTTGGGGGATAATGTCTCGGTCATAAGCGTCAGGTCATAACTGCTAACGTACTTGACTTTAAGTCGCCAAAAGCCACGAAGACTCGAAGTTTTTCGAAGACACGAAGGAAAAACAAAGAAAAACACTTCGTGCCTTCGTGGCAAAAAGTGGTGTCTACACCTTAGTTACGTCAGGTCATCCGAGAATGTGCGTTCACCTGTCTTAGAGTGCAGCCGCGGGAGAATGGTTACGAAATCTCAGCAGCGCGGCATGTTCATTATTGACAGAACGTTGTAAACGCAATAAAATACAATCGATTTCCCCCGCATTCGTAACGGCTAACGCAGCCCTGTTCACTCGACACGGATAGAAGGAAACACGGATAAAATCTTTTTTGAATGACTTCGCGTCTTCGTTTTCGTCGTGTCTTCGTGGCAAAAGTGGACGATTGGGGCCAACGACCTTAGCAGTTACCCGTCTTTTCCCATTCCAAAGGAGTAACGTGATGGAACGCGAGCAGTTTGTCGAAAATCTGGGGCTGTTGGTGGAAGAGCTGACGGGATTCACGCGCATGTCGGGGCGAATCATGGGCTGGCTGATGACCAGCGACACGCCCGGCGTGACCATGCCCGATCTCACCGAGGCCCTGCACACTAGCAAAAGCGCCATCAGCACCGCCACGCGGCAGCTCATCCAGGCGGGCCTCATCGAACGCCGCAGCGTGCCGGGCCAGCGCCGGGACGTTTATCGCCTGCGCCCCGGAGCATGGCGGCGATTGCTATTGCTGGAGACGCAAAAATACAGCCGGTTTTACGATCTCGCCGCCCAGGGCTTCGATCTGACGGAGGAAGCGTCGGAGGAGGGGCGAAAGGCCATGCAGGAGATGGCCGGGCTGAGCGGCCATCTGGCCGAGGAAACGCCCCGGCTCATCGAGCAGTGGCAGGGCGCCGCGGCCCGAGGAGGCGGCAAGCGCGGTGTGCGCACCAGCAAGGGCTCCAGTCCCCGCGCCTGGGAGTTATGATGGCGTCCCCATACTAACCCGGACAGCCGGAACCCAAAAAGTTTGTCTCACGCAAAGCCGCCAAGACGCTAAGTTTTTCTTTGCTTCTTTTTTCTTGGCGGCTCTGCGCCTTTGCGTGAGACATTTTTTGCTTTGAAAGCAAGAGGATGACAAGGCGCTATTTGCCCGCCCGCAGTGGCCCGAGGGTTGGCTCCACGCCGCTGCCGTCGGCCAGGCCCGTCGCGGCCAGGGTCTCCTCATCGTAGAGCACCACTGTCAGATGATAGTCGCCCGGCTGCTCGGGCGCGGTGAGAAGATAGACGTTGAGCGCGCTTTCGCCCGGCCCCCAGGCCGTGGTGCGCAGATGCCGGTCGGAAAGCAGCACCCGGTCATCCTGGGCCAGGGTGGCTCCATCGGCGTTTTTGAGACGCAGCGAGACCTTGAGCGGGCGTTGGGTGGGGCCATCCGCCCGCCAACGCAGCGTGACCAGAACAGGCTCGCCCGGCCCCACCGGCTGCGTCCGCCCCGTCCAGTCGCCTTCCACCAGCGTCACGCCCGGATCGAAACGATAGTTCAGGGCGACGAAGTCGCGCTGCAGCCGGAAATCGATGGGCGGCTGCATCTGCCAGACCTGCACTGTGTAGCCGCGAAATCGCTTTTCGTCGATCCGCTGGCCATAAGCGTCCAGCAGAGCAGTGACCGCACCGCGCGGGTCCATGTCCGATTCGTACCAGGTCACCCAGAAAACGCGCCGGGCCTCGCCCGCCAGCCCGGTCAGCCGCGCATCGATGTGGTTGATATCCACAAAGAGATACTGGGCCGGAGCCTGATCCGCGGGTTCAGGGGGTGGGAAGCCGTCGAAATCGTTGTTCCAGCGCTCCCAATAAAATCCAAAGGGATAGCGTTGATCCACCAGAATGATGTCATCGGGCGTGGCGTTGGCTTCGAGATAGCCCACGACGCCGGTCATGTCCTCGCGAAAATGCGCGGGATCGAACAGATCCGCGCGGAGGGAGGGGATGTTGATCCCCACCAGGATGGCGATGCCCACCCAGGGCAGGGGCCGGGCCAGATAGCGCCATCCCGCCAGAGCCCAAGCGGTCAGCGCCCACGCCGCGGGCAGGATGAAGCTGATGTAGCGGGGATTGAAGGCTGATCGGGCGATGAGAACGCCGTAGAAGATGGCCAGGCCGCCAAAAAGCCAGACCGCCAGCAGGCTCCACGCCCGCCAATCGGTCGCCCGCCGCCCGCGCCAGAGCTGTAACAGCGCGCCCGCTCCCACCAGCGCCGCCCAAAGCCATCCGCCCCGCGGCCAGACGCTCTCGGGGACGAACTCGCCCAGGGTGAAGGCCCGATAGAGCTGGGCGAGATAGCCGCCCAGGCTGGGCAGGGTCAGATTGGGATTATCATAGCCGGGAATCTGGCGCAAGGCGATGGGGACGACGGGGAGGAATAGCACCACCACCACCAGGCCCGCGGTCAGCAGCCTCAGCCAGCGCCGCCGCTGAATGATGCAGGCGAGACGCGATGGCGTCGCCGCGCGATTCGCAACGCCATCGCAGCGAAGCGCCCAAACCAGCAGCCACGCGCCCCATGCGGCCAGGATGAAGAGGGCGCTGTAATGGGTGAGCAACGCGGCCGCGGCCAATACGCCAAAGAGCAGCCATCTGGGCTGCGAGGTCTCGTCATCGAGCGCCCGCAACAGCGCCAACGCGCCCGCGGCCAGCAGCGCCCACGACATGGTGTACATGCGGGTTTCCTGGGCCTCGGCCAGGGCGTAGGGGGCAAAGGCCGCGACCAACAGCGCCAGCGTCCCCGCCAGCCATCCCCACCGACGAATCAGCCTGCGGCCAAGCTGAAACGAGAGCGTCGCGGCCAGCACGCCGAACCACGCGCTGAGAAACCGCGTCGCGAAGCGACTCTCTCCGGCAACTCGCGTCCATGCGTGCAAGGTGTAGAAATAAAGCGGGGGATGAATATCCAGCTCGGGCGCGATCGCCACCTGCCCCAGCGGGCGGGTGGCCACGTCGATGTTGCGGGCTTCGTCCCACCAGATGTCCTGAAAATCCAGTCGGTAAAGACGCAGAGCCAATGCCGCCCAGAGGGTGACGATGATCAAACCCCAATAGAGCCAATGCCTGCGAGACGATTGCATCTCGGGCCTCATCGATTCAAATTCAAGCGGATGATCCGGGAATCGGGCGCGGGGATCAGCCTGTCATCCAGCCCAAACCGTTGGGCGAAGGTCTGCAAGGCGTCGTCGTCGGCCCGCCAGATCACCGCGAACGCGTCGCTATCGTCAAAGGGCGAGAGCAGCAGCAAAGGCTCCAATGCCTGCTCTCCCCCCTGCGTCGTCTCCTGAGCATACCCCGCCAGGGCCACCTGGCCGCCGACAATGGTCGTTTGATGACCAACATAACGGGCTTTATCCAGCGTGGCGGAGAACGTCTCGCCAGCATCGGTGACGACGATGAGGGTTTCCCAGTCCTCGTCCTCCGAGATAGGCTCCACTCGCCCCTGGCCCGAGACGAAGACCAGTGTGCGGGCGTCGGCGGGATCGGGCGTGGCGAAGACGACCGTGTTCTCATGCCCGAGCCGCGCCGAACTCCCCCCGGCCGCCGACATCTCGGGGGTGGACGACGGCGCTGTCGGCGTCGCGGGCGTCGATGCGGGCGCTGAAACGCTCGGGCCGGATGTGACGACGGGTGTGACGACGGGCGTAAACGTGCCAATCGCGACCACCGGGCTTTTTGCAGGTCCGGCGGGCGAGGGAGCCTGCCGCACGAAACTCCAATAGACGAATCCGCCGAGAATGAGCACGGCGGCGATGATGGCCAGCCAGGGCAACAGCGACCGGGAGCGACGCCGCCCGTCTCCGATCAATTGCACCAGGGCGAAGGTGACGTTATCGGGCGCGCCCCGCTCCAGCGACAATCCCAACAACCGCTCAGCGGCTTCGTCCAAAGTGTACGCGTGCAGAATCTTGCCCATCTCCTTTTTCGAGACCACGTTGCTGAGGCCATCGGAACAAAGCAGCACGATGTCGCCGGGCCGGGCGTCCAGCGAGAAAAAGTCAACCTTCACCGTGGCCTCGCCCCCCAGCGAGCGGGTGATGACATTGCGCAAGGGATGATGCAACGCCTGGTCCTCGGTGAGGATGCCACTGCTCACCTGCTCCGCCACCCAGGAATGATCCTGCGTCACCTGCCGGATTTTGCCGGCGCGGAACAAATACGCCCGGCTATCGCCCACATTGGCGATCAGCCACTGTTCGGGCTGATACAAGGCCGCCACCAGCGTCGTTCCCATGCCGCCCAACCGGGCCTCCTCCCCAGCCCTCTTGAAGATAGCCTCACTCGCCGCCTCGATGGCGCGAGCGAGCGCGCTTTTGGGGTCGGTCCACGGGCCTGTGTAATACTCGGTGAAAAGCGTTTCGATAGCCATCTGGCTGGCGACCTCGCCCGCGGCGTGGCCGCCCATGCCATCGGCCACGGCAAAAAGATGCCCGCGCTGCTGCAAAACCTCATCGCCCAGGCCCAGCTTCTCTCTCCAATCGAGCGCCGTTCCAAAAGCGTCTTCGTTATTTTCGCGCACATTGCCGGGGTGCGTGCGGGTTTGGACGGAGTAAAGGATATGTTGCATAAGCGGAAGTATACCATAAAACGTTGGGATTTCACCTGCTCTGTGGTACGATCCTGATCATTGGCGCTGCCTTATCCGCCGTCAAACGTCATGCGTCAAACGTCAAGTCGCTACCGGCAACGGAATTTCCGCCATGACAGCCTGCCCTGAGTGAGCGTCCCCAAATAACTTTCCTTTTTCGCCGCAACACTGGCCGAGTAATGAACATTGACAAAATAATCCGGTTATAGGCCCGGGGCGCTTCGCGCCCGCCGCCAGCGCCGGGGGATGAAGTCCCCCGGCTAGAAACAGCGCCCCTGCGGGGCTTAGCCGGATTTATCCGGCGCTGTTTTGTAGCCCGGCGACTTCATCGCCGGGCGGACGTGGCGAACGCCACTATTGCCGATTTAATTTGTGAACATTCGTAACTACTAAGGTAGGCCTGCTGAGCCAACGTTCAAGACAGCGTTTGTCAGTTTTGCAACCTTGGCCGCTTGACTTGGCCCCCACCCCGGCCC
>JALXAF010000399.1 GCA_026992375.1 Anaerolineae bacterium | reverse complement strand
TGAAATCACGGACGAACGCGCCTTGGCCCGAGACTTCGTACACATCGCGAGCTAAAATCCGAGCCTTTTGCCAGGCCCGCAAGTCCTCGAATCGACGGATTGTCGGCATAGATATTCCTCCATCCAGGTATTGAGAATTTTTCTTATCGACCGCCCGACCAGACGACCGCCCGACCAGACGACTGTGCGACCAGACGACTGTGCGACTGTGCGACCAGACGACTGTGCGACTGTGCGACCAGACGACTGTGCGACCGCTCGACCGCTCGACTGTGCGACCGCTCGACTGCACGACCGCTCGACTGTGCGACCGCTCGACTGCACGACCGCTCGACCGCGCGACCACCTCATCCTGCGAAGATGCGGCGGTAGGCCTCGGAGGTGCGCATCAGCGTCTCGTGATCGCCCATGGCGTCGATACGGCCCCGACGCAAGACGATGATGAGATCGGCCCAGCGGATTTGGGAGAGGCGGTGGGTGATGATGAAGGTGGTGCGTCCTTTGGCCGCGGCGAAGATGGCCCGCTGGATTTTGTCTTCGGTGGCGCTGTCGATGGCGCTGGTGGAATCGTCGAGGATGAGGATGGCGGGGTCGGTGAGGAAGGCCCGAGCCAACGCCAGGCGCTGCCGCTGGCCGCCCGAGAGGGTGACTCCCCGCTCGCCGATGACGGTTTGATAGCCTTCGGGCAGCGCCATGATGAAATCGTGGGCCTGGGCCGCTTTGGCCGCGGCGACGATTTCATCCATGCCGGCCTCCGGCTTGCCAAAGGCGATATTTTCAGCGATGCTACGGGAGAAGAGAAAGATGTCTTGTTCGATGATGGAAATCTGACGGCGCAGCGCTTCGATGTCCCACCCCCGCACATCCACGCCATCCACCAAGAGTTTGCCCCGAGATACGTCGTAAGTGCGGTTGATGAGCTTGACCAGGGTGGTCTTGCCCGCGCCCGTTTGTCCCACCACGGCCACCCGCTGTCCTGGCTTCACCTGAAAGGTGATGTCGTGCAGCACCGACTCGGTTTCGGCGGAATAAGAGAAATACACATGTTCGAAGGCCACCTCGCCCCGCATGGGGCCGGCGTAACCCCCTAAATTCTGATCGATGTGCGTGGTGGCGTTGATCAGCTCCAGGATGCGGCGGGCCGCGGAAACGCCCGAGGAGACCCGGGAGTAAGCGAACAGAGAGATGAAGGTGGGAAATCCCAGCAGCGCCAGCAGACCCATGTAGGCCACCACGTCGCCTGTATCGATGAGGCCGCGACGAAAGAGGATGACCGCGTGCAGAAATCCCACCGAATTGGTCAACGTCAGCAGCAGCAGGGGGAGAAAGCGGGCCTCGACATCGCCCTGGTGGACGAACGCATCGCGAAAGGCCCGGGCGACTTTCTCGAACCGGCGCACCTCCTGCTCCTCCTGAGCCGCGCCCTTCACCGTTTCGATGCCGTCCAGCACCTCGGCCAGACGGCTGTTCATCTCGCCGAACGCGTCTCGCACCCGCCGGGTGACAGGCTGCAACTCGTGCAGATATTGGGCCAGGGCCAGGACGTAAAGGACGATGAACGCGGCTGGAGCCAGCATCAGCGCCGGGTGATAACGCGGCGCCATGATTAGAGGCATAAACAGAAACATCATCGAACCGATGACCAGATTCACGCCCGGATTGAACATGAAGTTGATCTCCCGTACATCGTTGGTGGCTCGGGCCATGGTGTCGCCAATGGGGCGCAGGCTGTGGAAGGACATGTCCTTGCCCAACAGGCTCACATATAACTCATCCCGAATATCCCGCTCCATGCGTTGTCCTATGAGTTCGGCGCTGAAATTGCGCAGCAATTGCAGGCCGCTGCGCAGCAGTTGCGAGAGCAGAATGAGAATGGCCGAGCGCAACAGAATGTTGAGCAGCGGTGGATGGGACAGGATGCCATTGAATGCCTGCCCGGTGAGAATGGGAATGGCCGAGGCCAGCAGTGCGTTGGAAGTCGCTCCCGCGATCAACAATCCCCACAAACACCAGTAACGAATGGCGTGTGAAAACAGCCAGCGCACCGGCCCCTTGCGATTGGCGTGATAACGATCCGGGACTGTGAATTCGGCGTGACTGTGCGAATCGATGAAAGAAGTCGATGAAGCCATAGCACGCGACATTATACCCCAAGAAGAATTTCTCTCCGAACAGTCCGACGGCTGGCGCGCTCGCGCCGATACGGATGAAAATCCCTTGTTGCGTCATTTCGACGACCGCAGGGAAGAGGAATCTCCTCGTCTGCAAAGGGAATTCTCGGTTGCTTCGTTACCTTGAAATGATGTAGGAGTGCTTATTTTCAAGGCGCGCTAAAATCGGGCAACGCATTTTTCGGGTTGCGGAGGGATTTTTCTGTGAAAATCCGCGCTACTCCGATTTTTAGCGTCCTCTGCCTTGAATCGCAAGCCCCCGACATCCCCCGCACAACGCCCGGGTTCACTTCTCGGCAAGATGTTTTGCCAGCCAGGGCAGCGTCTTCGCCACATCGCCGCGAATGATCACATCCGCCAGATGATCCAGCGGCGTCATGCCCAGGGTTGCGATGATGAGCTTCGAGCCGCTGCGCACCGCCAGCGCTGGCAGATCCGCCGCGGGCATCACCTCCAGCGAAGAGCCCGCCACCAGCATCAAATCGCTCTGCAGCGTGGCCTCCTGGGCCGCCACCACCACATCGTGCGGCAGCATTTCTCCGAAGAGAATGATGTCGGGCTTCATAACGCTGCCGCATCGAGGGCAGCGGGGCGGCTCTCCCGTTTGCAAAAATCGCTCCAGGTGCGGGGCGCTTTCTTCGCTATGCCCGCAATTCAGACAGCTTATCGTACGCAAATGCCCGTGAATCTCCAGCACCCGTTCCGTCTCGGCTTTATGATGCAGGCCGTCGATATTCTGCGTAATGATAGCCTTCACCTTGCCCATGCGCTCCAGTTGCGTCAGCGCAAAATGGGCGGGATTGGGCCTGGCGTTCAAAATGTCTTTGGCCAGAGGCCGCATCCAGTTATAGAACCGCTGCGGATGATCGCGGAACGCCCACAGCGTGGCCACCTCGAAGGGATTGGTCATGCTCCATAATCCCGTGTTATCGGAACGGAAGTCGGGGATGCCCGAGGGCGTCGAAACTCCCGCGCCAGTCAGCACCACGACGTTGCGGGCCTCTTTTAGCAGCGCCAGCGCCTGATCGAGGGATTCTTGCAGGTTTTCGGATGATCTGAATCGGTGGAACACAATGCGATGTGGGGCGAACGAATTTGTAAAAACAGGATTTGAGAAAGCGGCGTCACTGGTGTAAACTTTGATGGAATGCTTTTTCATTATACTACTTTCATTCCCAAACGCTGATTTTCTCGAAGAAGATCGTCTCCCCGGGCGCTGCTGACGGGGAGAGTTCGATTTTGTTGAAAGTTGTAGTTTTGCATAAAGTGTCTTGTTGGGCGATGTTTCTGCATCGCTTCCATTTTTGACCATCCACTCACCCAGAGGATAGTTGCACAATGATCACCGAATGGGGACGACGCAATCTCAAAGTCGTCCTGGAGCCCATCGCCGGCATTTTCCGGGCGCTTCACGTCACCCCCAATGTCATTACCCTGCTTGGATTTCTGCTCAATGTCGTAGCCGCTTACCTCATCATTATTGGTCAGGTGACATGGGGCGGCGTCGTCTTCCTCATCGCCGCCGGCGCCGACGCCATCGATGGCACCTTGGCCCGTCAGATTGGCATTCGCAACAAATTCGGCGCTTTTTGGGATAGCACCCTGGATCGGTTGAGTGAATCCATTATCATTATGGCTATCGCTTATGGATATGCTGTGAACGGCGACGCCATGGCTGTGATGATCGCTTTTCTGGCGCTCATCGCCAGCTTTTTGGTCAGTTACACCCGCGCTCGGGGCGAAGGCATTGGCATCGATGTCAAGGTGGGGGTTGGCACTCGCGTCGAGCGTTTTATCATCATGGCCATTGCGCTGGTCTTCAATGGATTGTATGAACACATACTCCTCATCGGTCTGAGCTTGATCGTCATCCTGGCCGGGATCACCGTTGTGCAGCGCATGTGGGTGGTGTATAAAGTGACGCACGAGATTCGATGATGATTTCTGGTAACTGCTAAGGTGGTTTGTCCCAATCATCCTCTTTTGCCACGAAGACGCGAAGAAAATAAACACAAGAAGTCATTCACAAAAAATTTTATCCACGTTCCCTCCTGGTCGTGTCAAGTGAACAGGGCTATGTCAGCAGTTACGATCTCTGTGTGATAGGAGCCGAGCGCTGCAAGACACCCGATCAATATCGTGGCCTTGTCACATCGTTGTTTGCATAAATTATGGTGTTGGCGTATGATATAGCCATTCATTTGGCGCACACAGATCGTTGTAGTCGAAATCAAGGTTTTTCGAAAAACCGAGAATTCTCCAGTTTCTGCGCATTCCCCCCCGTAACTTTTTCTTGCTTCCCCCGTCTTGACACACGAAAGCGTATTACCGCCGACGTTTTCCGCTTCGGAGGCGGCGTTGGTTGAGCGTGCAGCAGCGCGAGATCCTGAAGCCATCGCCAAACTCTACGATCTCTACGCGCCCAAAATTCAGAGCTTTATCTATCATCGCACCAGCGATCCACTGGTGACGGAAGATTTGACCGGGCAAGTGTTCTTGCGAATGCTAGAGGCCATGCGGGGCGGGAAAGGTTGGCGTACATCATTTTCCGGCTGGATTTATCGGATAGCTCACAATCTTGTCGTAGATTATTATCGTAAACGTAGTCAGGCCACCTACACCAATATTGACGACACACCGCACATACCTGCGGGCAACGGCGATCCTTATCAGACGATGGCGGCGAGGCTTGATAAGGATGCGCTTTTGCGCGCCATCAATCAACTGACCGAAGAACAGGCTCAGGTCATCACACTCCGATTTCTTGAAGGCTACAGCATTTCTGAAGTGGCCAGATTGATGAACAAAACCGAGGGGGCCATTAAGGCCCTGCAGTTTCGTGGCATGACCACCCTACGTCGTATTTTGGAACAGCAATCCCAATGAGCGCAGACGACTTCAACTGGCAAGACATTTTTCAGGAAATGTTGGAAACCTCGAACGAGATCGAGGCGGACGGCGCGCGGAATGAGATGACTGCCAAATTGAACGACATGCTGTTCCTGGCGCAGCAACTGCGGGATATTGGACAACGCAAAATGCCCGACGCCGAGGCGTCTTTGGCCCGCACCAGGGAGCGCGTCCTGCAATCCATTCCCGCGCCTGCGCCCGCCCCTGCGGCCAATGCCTTTAGCGTTCCGCCCTTCTGGCGGCGCTGGCGCCTGGCCCTGGCGCCGACTCTGGCCTGGGCTCCCACCTCCTTTGTCATCGCCATAGCGATTACTCTGCTTCTTGGCGCCATGGTGCTCGTCTCGGTCAGCGCCCGACCGGGCAGCCCTCTGTATTCCATCAAACAGGCGGCCAATACGGTTTTTGGGGACATCACGGTCACCCAAAAACCGGGCGGCCGGCAGCCTGTCATTGTGGCGATCGCCACCAAAACCAGGCCCGTCAAAACCGCAACGTCGCCTCGGGAGGAAACTCCTGTCGCACCGCAGCGCTCGAAAACGCCACCGGGGCAACCTGCTTCTGATTCGCCAGCGCTCACCCTCGCGCCTTCTCCCGAGAGACCTTTGCAGACGCCGCAACGGCCAGTCTGGACGGCAACGCCCGGGACGACGTCTCCCAAACAGCCGGTTCAGCCCACCCGGCGGCCCGCCACTCGCGTCGCTGAGGCTGTTTCTCCCGCATCCGCGACGCCTCGGAAAACATCCTCGCCCGTCGAGGCCAAAGGCGGCCATGCCACCGCAACGCCCCCGCCAACATCCGGAGTGGTCGCGGCCGGCATGATCCGTACGCCCGGACCTGCCCTGACTCCCACCATCTTTGTTCCAATTCTAAAATTGCCGACTGCCGTTACAGCCACATTGCCCCCTTCTACGGTTATTACGGCGACGCCGCAACCTTTCGTGACCGATACGCCCACCGCGACGAGACCCGCCCCTACGTCCACGTTTACAGCGCCGCCTACGAGCACGCTCGCTCCGACTAAGATTCATCACACTCCGCCAAAGAAGTCTCCAAAGAAGCCTCCAAAGAAGACGCCAAAGAAGACGCCAAAGAAAACATCGGCTGACACAACCGTCAGTGCGAAGGCTGAATCTGGGACAGCCCCGGTCCATGGCATGTCCATCTTGACGCCGACAGTCAGATCTACGCCTAGGCCCACACACCTCAATAACTATAAGTCTATCGCCGGCAAGATTCGCAAGGTGCGGAAGACCTGGGTGTATATTGGCCGTTATCGCGTCTTTATCACCAATGAGACTAAGGTTACCGGCAAGCTAGTCAGAGGACGCTATGCGAGAGCACTCGTCTATCGAAAGAACAGGCGCTATTACGCCGAAAGCATCGTTGTCACCAAGTCATCGTCCGCCAACCGAAAGATCAGAACCGCATCCGGCGTGATCCGCAGTGTCGGCAAGACGTCCAGCGGCTCGCTGGGCACGGTCAGGATTGGCAGATACACTTATCATCTCAACAAGGACACGATGGTCAAGGGCGAGGTTGTGAAGGGCGCTCGGGCCAGTGTCAGATACTATGTGGAAAATCGTCGGCGTTATGCGGTGAGCATCGTTGTGAAAGGCGCTGGAGCGAGTTCCGGATCCGTCACGCCCAAGCCCTAGTTCGGACGTAAGATCGCCCTCCAGACCAAAGCGAAAGCCCCAACGCCGACGCCCAGACCGAAACCCAGGCCCTCTCGTACGCCTCGCCCCACGCGCAGGCCCGTGGCGCGTCCCCCCGCCACGCCATAGGAGCGCCGCACATCTCATTGGGCGATATGCCGGAAAGGAAAGGCGAAAGCGGATGATCTTCCATCGTCGTCTTTGTTTCCCGGCTTTCTTTCGTCAGAGGGCGGCGAGCGTTCGCTCCTTCCTGTTTCGGGCTTTGTGAGTCCCATCAGCGGCGGGACGCTTCGGCTTTTTCCCTTTTACGTGCTATACTTGAGGTGATTTGTCATAGTTGACGATTTTGGGGATTGGGGTTCGGGACGAGCATCAAAGGGTCTTGTTTGCAAGAGCCTTTTTCATCCCCTTCCTCATTCCTGCTCCCCTTTACTATCATGCCCGGCGATCTCCTTACTGTCGAATTGACCTTTGTCGAACTATTGCTGCTGGTTTTTGTGGTGGCGATGGTGGTGCATCGCATCAAATTGCCCTACACCGTGGCTCTGGTTCTGGTGGGGCTGGGGCTTTCTTTTCAGGATTTCATTCGTTTCGAGCTGACGCCCGAGATCATCCTCATGCTGTTTTTGCCGCCATTGGTCTTTGAGGCGGCCCTGCATATCGACTACCGCATTTTCCGCCAGGTGCTGACGCCGGTGCTTCTGCTGGCGGTGTTTGGCGTGCTCCTCACTATAACCGTCATCTGGGGGCTGCTGACGTTGACGGGCCTGCTGGACTGGCGGACGGCGCTGGTCTTCGCCTCCCTCATCGCCGCCACCGATCCGGTGGCCGTGGTCTCATTGTTCAAGGCGTTGGGCGCGCCCAAGCGCCTTTCCACGCTGGTGGAGAGCGAGAGTCTGCTCAACGACGCCACGACTATCGTCATCTTTCACATCGTGGTGGCTGCGGCGCTGCTGGGCGAAGCCCAGTTTCATCTGGATTGGATGCAGGCTTTGACCCAGTTTGTGATCGTATCGCTGGGCGGCATCGCCATCGGGTTCATCTCGGGCGTGACCGCCAATTTCATTTTCGCCCGGGTCGACGATCATCTCGTCGAAATCACCCTCAGCACCATCGTGGCCTATGGCGCTTATCTGCTGGCCGAGCAGTTCCATCTCAGCGGCGTGCTGGCGGTCGTGTTCGCAGGCATGATCATCGGCAATCGCAGCAGCCGCAACATGTCTCCCACCACCCGCATGATGTTGGCCAATTTCTGGGAATACATCGCATTTCTGGTCAACAGCCTCATCTTTATTCTCATTGGCATGCAGGTGGCGATGCCCCGACTGGGAAACCAGTTGTATCTGCTGGTTTTCGTAGTGGTCGTGGTGGTGCTCATCAGCCGGGCCGTCACGGTTTATGGTCTGAGTTTCATCAGCAAGTTGTTGGACAGCCGGGTGGAAGTCTCTTATCAACATGTGCTCTTCTGGGGCGGATTGCGGGGCGCGGTTAGCCTGGCCCTGGCCCTGAGCCTCAGCCACGGCATTCCCAATCGCAACACCATCATTTCCCTGACCTTTGCTGTGGTGCTCTTCACCCTGCTGGTGCAGGCCACCACCATCGGCCCCCTATTGCGCAAATTGGGCCTGACGGGCCAGTCGGAGACCGAGCGGGAGTATGAGCGCATCCACGCCCGGTTGCTGGCCGCTCGCGCCGCCCGCGCCCGGATGCAGGGACAGTACGCCACCGGAGCGCTGGATCCCACCGCATGGAGCGCGGTGGACAAGGAGCTGCAAGCGCGCATCCAAAAACTGAGCCAGGAGCAGCAAGCCTTCGCCCAGGCCCATCCCGATCTGGTCGAGGGCATCACATCCTCTTTGCGCAAAGAATCCCTGCTTATCCAGCGAGCTCACATCGGCGATTTGGAGCGAGAGGGCGTTATCACCGATGATGTGGCCCGCGAACTTATCACAGAAATCGACGCTGCTCTGGATGACTTGAATCATCCCACAGAGCAGGCGGTTGCCATAAATTCTCAAAAATCTTCAAACATCGAGGTAACCCTATGACGCAATCCCCCCTTCTTCCCTGGGATCAGTCTCCTGATCCGCGCACAATCCTCAAAGAATCCGATCCCGCTGTGTTCGAGGCCATCGAAAAAGAGCGGCGGCGTCAGCAGGATCATATCGAACTCATCGCCTCGGAAAATTATGTCAGCGCTGCGGTGCTGGCGGCGGATGGCTCCGCCTTGACCAACAAATACGCCGAAGGTCTGCCCGGCGCCCGTTACTATGGCGGCTGCGAATATGTGGATATCGTCGAGCAACTGGCCATCGATCGGGCCAAAGAACTGTTCGGGGCCGAGCACGCCAACGTGCAGCCTCATGCGGGCGCTCCCGCCAATATCGCCGCCTACATGGCGCTGTTGCAACCGGGCGATAAGGTCATGGGCATGAAGCTTTCCCATGGCGGGCATCTCACCCACGGAGCAAAATTCAACCTCAGCGGCAAAATCTATGAATTCCACGGCTACGGCGTCAGTCGCGAGACCGAAATGCTGGATTACGACGCTATCCGGGATATGGCGCTGGAAGTGCGCCCCCGCCTGATTTTGGCCGGAGCCAGCGCTTATCCCAGAAAGATAGATTTCAAAACCCTGCGCGAGATCGCGGATGAGGTGGATGCGCTGCTGATGGTGGACATGGCGCATATCGCGGGCCTGGTCGCGACCCGACTCCATCCCGACCCCATCCCCTACTGCGACGTGGTGACCACCACCACCCATAAAACCTTGCGCGGCGCTCGCGGCGGCATGATTTTGTGCAAGGCCGAATGGGCCCGCAAGGTGGATAAAGCCGTGTTTCCGGGCCTGCAGGGCGGCCCCTTACTACACCAGATCGCTGGCAAGGCCGTGGCGCTGGGCGAGGCGTTGCAGCCCTCGTTCAAGGTTTACGCCCAGAACATCATCGACAACATGCAGGCCATGGCCGATGAGCTGAACGCGGCGGGCCTGCGTCTGGTCTCCGGCGGCACCGATAACCACCTGGTGCTGGTGGATGTGACGCCCTTCGGCATCGGCGGCGCCATCGCCGAAGACGCGCTGGGCCGGGCCGGCATCACCGTCAACAAGAACCTGATTCCCTACGACACCCGCAAGTCCATGGACCCCTCAGGCATTCGCGTGGGCTCGCCCGCCATGACCACCCGCGGCCTGGGCCAGGATGAATTCCGCCAGATCGCCCACTGGATGGTGGCGGTGCTGCGCAAGCCCGACGATGATGAGCTCATCGGCAGCATCGCCGCCCAGGTCAGAGAGATGCTGACCGCCTTCCCCGTGCCGGGCTAGAAGCTAGGCGTCGTCCGAAACCGTGCTCAGAAGATGTAGCCTTGCGGGGCAGATTGCAGGTGGCAAGTAGCGGGTGTAACGTAGTCACGTTGTCAGCATTGAATTTATCACCAGCAATCTGCGACTTGCTACAAAGATCGACAATTTTTTTGAGCTCGATGCGCTAAGCGCCTATTATGCGCTTTGGCCTCGGCAAATCGAGAATTCACATCATTTCCCCGTGGAATTCGCCGCTGATAACGCGGGTGCGACAGATTTTCGCGGGTTTTTCGAATTGAAAAAAGCTCTTTTCTGGTAACTGCTAACGCACCCCGGTCAAAAAACTACAAAGGGCGCAAAGACGCCAAGAATACGAGAAAAAAATGTATAAATTTCTCTTTGCGTCTTTGTGTTCTCGGAGGTTTTCGGGTGACGACCGGTGACGACCCTAGTCGTTACGAAAAAGCAAAAATAACTCTACTGAAAAAAATCATTTTACCATGGAGACACGGAGAAAATAGTGGTCGTTCACGGAGAAATTCCTTTCCAAATCCGCTTTTTCCCTCCGTGTGCGCTGTGCTTTCGTGTTGAAGGTTTTTTCAGTACAGCCAAGGATGTTTTCGCATCCTCAATCGGTTATCCACAAAGTGAGGATTATTGATTATGAAGCAAAAGCATGTTGTCGCCGCGGTCCCCAATTTCTCCGAGGGCCGCAGACCCGAAGTCATTCAGGCCATTCTGGATGCTTACAGCAGCGTGGAGGGCGCTCGCGTCATCGATCATTCCTCCGATCCCGATCATAATCGCACGGTGGTCACCATCGTGGGCGAGCCCGAGGCTGTTAGCGAGGCGCTGTTCCGGGGCATTGCCAAAGCCGCAGAGCTCATCGATATGGACGAACAGCAAGGCGAACATCCCCGAATCGGGGCCACGGATGTGGTTCCTTTCGTCCCCATCACTGATGTCACTATGGATGAGGCGGTGCAACTGGCCCGGAATCTGGCCTTACGCGTGGGGGAAGAGCTGGGCATTCCCGTTTATCTCTACGCCAAAGCCGCGACGCGGCCCGATCGCGTGGTGCTCTCTCACATTCGCAAAGGGGAGTACGAGGGACTGAAGGCTGATCTCGAAGCGGGCAAGGAGGAGCGTCTGCCCGACTTTGGCCCAGGCAAACTGGGCAAGGCGGGCGCCACCGTCATCGGCGCGCGACCACCCCTCATCGCCTACAATATTTATCTCACCACCGACGATGTGAGCATCGCCAGGAAGATCGCCCGGGCGGTGCGCTATTCGTCGGGCGGTTTGCGCAACATCCAGGCCATAGGCGTGCTGGTGGACGGCCGGGCCCAGGTTTCGATGAATCTGCTGGATTACACCAAAACGCCCGTTTATCGCGTCACCGAGATGGTGCGCCGCGAAGCGGCTCGCTACGGGGTGAGCATCAAGAGCGCCGAGTTGATCGGCATCATTCCCCAGCAGGCGCTCATCGACGCGGCGCAATGGTATTTGCAGTTGGATAATCTCACGCCCGAGAGCATCCTCGAAAATTATCTGGATTGAGCGACTTCAGCAGCCGCGCGGGAATTTCTCACCCCGTGCGGCATTTTTGTTTTTCATGGCCAGGACTTATCTCATCGATGGGCACAATCTCATCGGTCAGGGCGTCATTCCGGGCATCCACCTGGATATGGAGGATGACGAGATGCAGTTGACCGCCTGGCTGCGCGCTCGCAAATCGTATCTGCCCGGCAAGATGGTGGTGATTTTCGATGGCGGCGTTCCAGGCGGAGCGTCCAACGAGCTCACCGGCGGCGGCGTCACGGCGATCTTCGCAGCGCAAAAGCGTTCCAGCGCCGATGAGCTCATCCGGCGACGGACTTTTACCAGCGGTTCTCCCAAATCGCTCATCGTGGTCACCAATGATATTGGTTTGCGGAGGTCATTACGGGCGGCGGGCGTGAAAATCATTGGCGCCAGGGAATTCGTCGCGCTTATTGAGCAAAACAAGCGAAAGATCGCGGAGGCCCGGGTGCGATCGCAAAAAGAAAAGCCCCGGCTTTCACAGCAGGAGCTCAAGGAGTGGATGGAGATGTTTGGCGTCGGGCGAGACGGGGACTAGGCGCTTAGTGAACGTCCAGAAATAGCTTCCCTTTTTCGTTGCAACACCAGCCGAGTGATGAATGTTCATAGATTAAATCGGTCATAGTGGCGTTGGCCACGTCCATCCGACAAAACAGCTCCGGATAAATCCGGCTATCCCCACAGAGGCGCTGGCGGCGGACGAGAATCGCCCCGGGCCTATAACTGGATTATTTTGTCAATGTTCATAACTTGGGCTCTTTAGACGCAGACCTCCACCTTTTGTTCCTCCCCCCGCTTCGAGACGGGCTGGGGAGGAGATAAGGAAGCTGGATCAAGGTGGCGCCTCAAGGTCATCCTGCGGTGACCTCACAACGAGGTTCAAACAGGCGGCGAAGGCCGCATTCTTACCCCCTTCCGTTTGGCGTCAGCTATGCAAAATGGCCCATTCTAGACCGTCGGCCAGGGCCTGCCAGCTCGCCTCGATGATGTTGGCGCTGGCTCCCACAGTTGTCCAGCGCTGTTTGCCATTGCTGAAATCGATGAGCACCCGGGTGGTGGCCGCGGTGGCCATGTGCGTATCCAGAATGCGCACCTTGTAATCTGTCAGATGCACTTGTTTGAGCGCCGGGTAGTTCA
>JALXAF010000398.1 GCA_026992375.1 Anaerolineae bacterium | reverse complement strand
TGTCATCCGCCACCACCCGCTGCACGATGGGCGTGAGGCCCGCGGTGCTAAGATTGGTGATACACGCGCCAAACGCGCCCACGCCGGGCAGGATCACTCCGTCGGCGCTGAGGATTTGCTCTTGATCTGCGGTTAGGGTCACGCTTTGGGTCATCTTCGCTTCGCGAATGGCCCGTTCCACGGCTTTTTCAACGCTGCGCACGTTGCCGATTTTGTAGTCGAGAATTGCTATCATTGGCTCTGCCCAAAAAAGGATTTTTCTCACGCAAAGTCGCCAAGACGCCAGGCTTTTCTTTGCATCTCTTTTCCTTTGCGACTCTGCGCTTTTGTGTGAGACATTTTCTTGTCCAGCGGGTAAGGATTCCGTAAGCGTGACAACTGCTAACGCACTTGACTTTAAGCCCCAAAAAGCCACGAAGGCTCGAATGGAAAGAATAAGGGAAAAATACTTCGCTCCTTCATCTTCTTCGTATGCTTAGTACACGTCCAGAAATAACTTCCCTTTTTCGTTGCAACACTTGCCGAGTAATGAATACTCATAAATTAAATCGGTCATAGTTCGTCTGCCACATCCGCCCGGCGATGAAATCGCTGGGCTACAAAACGGCGCCGGATAAATCCGGCTAGCCCCGCAGGGGCGCGGGCGGCGGGCGAGAAGCGCCCCGAGCCTATAACCGGATTATTTTGTCGATGTTCATCAGTCGGTGAGTGCAAAAAGGGAATTAATTTTTTAGATGGTTACTTAGCGCCTTTGCGTCCTTTGTGGTTTGTTAACCGGGGTGCGTCAGCAGTTACATTTTTTTCTGCGAAAATCCGTTATGATCTGATTTTGCGGCGTCATCCGCGGCGAATCGAAAGGCAAATGATATGACGATGGTTAGAATTTGGCAAGAGTTCATGACAGACGTCATGGGCGTGTCGTCGCCGATACCGATGAAAATGCCTCGCTTCCAAGACGGCGCGGGAAGCCGACTTCGTCAAACGTCATGCGTTATGTCCAGACGGTTGACGCTCGTTGCGGCCTAGCCTGGCTTTGGTCTGGCGGCCTTTTTAGGCAGCGCCAATGCCTTTATTTACGAAACAGAAATTTTTTCTTCGGAGGGCGTTACGCCTCCTGGTCATCACCCCGCGAAACCGTTATCTCCGCGCCCGTGGAGGGCATCAACACCGTCTGGCGCAAAACAGAATGCAAACGGCTGCTACGGCGCTTGACCACGATTGCAGTCGCCTGCACATTGTTGACGACATCTTCGGTCACATTGCCCACCAGCAGATTTTTGAACAGCGGCTCCTCGGTGGCCCCGATGACCACCAGATCATAATCCTTCGATGCTTCGACGATGGCATCGGCCACTTTGTCGCCCACTAAAAAACGCGTCTCGATGTGAGGATAATCGAGGCCCTCCAGGGTGTAGTTGAAGATCTTTCGGGCGCTCACCCGGTGGGATTCGGTGGCGTTGGGCGGGACGACATGGGCGATGACCACTCGCGCGGGGCCATCCAGCGACATCTGGGCCAACTGCACCGCCAGACGCACGGCCCGGCGGCTGTTGGGCCCGCCCGCCACCGGAACGAGGATCGCATGATACGGGCCATCCTCCGCATCCCGACGATAGCGCACGATGGCCATATCGGTGGGCGGGTTATCCAACAACGGATCGATGACCGAGCCGAATATCTTGCCAGAGGTGTTGGTGTAACCGGGCCAGCCCAGCACCAGCAGATCAGACGCATTCTCATCCACTGTCTGACGAATGGCCTCATGCACCTTGCGTCCGATGCGAATGAGGGTGTGCACCGGCACATCGAAACGATTGGCCTCTTCGATGACAGCATCCAGCATGGCCCGCCCCTCCTTCATCATTACTCGCCCCTCGCCCAAAGTCAATTGTGGGGGAACAAACACTACATGCAAGGCCAGCACCTCGCCGTCATTGGCCGCGGCCAGCATCGAACCGATGCGACCCAGCTTGTGGGCCTGCTCGACGGTGGCCACGGGCGTCAGCACCGAATAATCCCGACTGATCAGCACCTCCTCCAGCAAAATTTCCTTAGGCTTCTCCTTGATCTCCTTGGTGCGGAAATAAGCGTAATAGGCCAGCATCCCCACCACGATCCAGATGATGGCGGTGAACCAGGCCCGGGGACTGTAGAAAAAGAGGAAGATAGCCAATCCTGCGTTGGCGAGAATAGCCAGAATGGGGATAATCGGGAACCAGGGAATGAGCCAGCCCCGTTTGAGATCGGGCATTTTGTGCCGCAAGGTCATCACCGCCACATTCACCTGCAAGAACAGCAGCAAAAACATCACATCTGCGGCCGCGGCCACCTCCTCGATGGGCAACGACCAGGCCATCAGCAGCATCAGCCCGCCCGAGATGATAACCGCCACATAGGGCGTGTGGCGTTGCGGATGGATTTTGGAGAAGAAGTGGGGCAGATTGCGCACGCGTCCCATAGCGAAAGACACCCGAGACGACGAATAGGTGGTGGCGTTCAGCGCCGACATGGTGGAGACCAGGCCGCTGATTAGCAGGATGATGCCGCCGACGCCCCAGGGAAAGGTCTGCTGCGCCACCTCCACAATGGCGATCTCCTTCTTCTGGGCCAGATAATCCCACACCTTCATGCCCTCTGGCGCCACTGTGGCCCCAATCGCCGTAATGCTGACCAGGATGTAGATAGTCACGGCGATGATGATGGAATAGAAAATCGCCCGGGGCACATTGCGTTGGGGATTGATCACCTCCTCGCCCGACTGGGCGATGATCTCATAGCCCTCGAACGCGATAAAGGTCAGCCCCATGGCCATGAGCACGCCCAGAAAACCGTTGGGCAGGAATTCGGTGGTGAAACGCTCATGCCAGGCGTCCATCCGCAGCATGGCCAGGATGCCGAAAAAGATGAACAGCGCCAGGATGATGATCTTGGTGATGGTGATAACGTTGCCCACGGTTCCCGTCTCCGAAGCCCCGCGGTAATTGATGTAGGTGAACAGGAGGATGATGAGGGTCATAAAGATAAGGGTGCGCGTATGGATGGATAGCCCGAAATCGGGCATCCCCGCCATGTCCACCAGCTCCACTGTAAAGCGTCCGAAGGCCAGGGCGTACAGGCTTCCCGCCACAGCATGGGCGAACCAGCTCATCCATCCCGCCAGAAAGCCGTTTTCGCCGCCCAAACCCTCCTTCACCCACAGATACCCGCCGCCCGCCTCAGGAAAAGCCGAGCCCAATTCCGCGTACGCGGAAGCTGTCAGCATAGCCACCAGACCATTCAGAAAAAAGGCCAGCACTAACGCTGGCCCGGCCACCCCCGCGGCAATGCCCGTCAGTACAAAAATGCCAGCGCCGATCATGGCGCCAACGCCGATCATCGTGATGGTGAAGAGTGTGAGATCGCGGCTGAGCGTGACTTGCTCCGCTGGAGATCCGCCGTTGCCGTTATGATTGAAACTCATGGTGGTAGCCTCGTTTATGACATGGGGCGAGAGGGGCGCATGGAAACGTCGTGCTCAGGTTGCGCCATGAGTTGGCCCATTATCTCAAAAATCGGCGATTTCGGCAATATAGCTTACAAACAGAGAGATTGTATCGGTTTAGAGGTCGCCATCGCATCATCCGTGAGGAATTTGAAGACGATCGAAAAGACAAGGGCCTGTCACCAAGCCAAATCTGAAATTTCAGTCCGCCGCGAAAAGCATTTGACGGAAGCATGGCCTTGGTTTACAATCATTCTCACTGCAGGCGCCACGCGCTGTAACGCGCCGATGCGCTATTTTCAAAGCAGTCCCACGGCGGGCAAGCCCGCGCCGATACCGATGAAAATGAGAACGCAGATTTTCGCAGATGCTTCGCAGAATTCCACTGATTACTGATAACTGATCACTGATTACTTTATT
>JALXAF010000397.1 GCA_026992375.1 Anaerolineae bacterium | reverse complement strand
CTGCGCAAATACAACGTCACCCTGTTCATCGTCGATCAGCGGCCCAGCGGCATCGACAGCGAGGTCATGTCGCAGATCGGCACCCGCGTCACCCTGGCCCTGGACAACGAGGAGGATATCCGGGCGGTGTTCATGGGCGTCAGCGGCGGGCAGGAACTGCGGCAGGTGCTGGCCCGGCTGGATAGCAAGGAACAGGCCCTCATTTTGGGCCACGCCACGCCCATGCCCGTGGTGGTGCAGGTGCGCCGTTACGATCTCGACTTCTATCGCCAGATGGGCTATCTGCAAGGCGAGGCGTTGCAGCAGGAAGCAGAAAAAAGCCGTCAGCAATTGGGCGGCGCCCGCAAAAAACGATTGGTCTAACGCTCACATTCTGAATTGCAAATTTCGTCATGTCCCAACTCCCATCTCTGCCCGATAATCTGAAAAACCATTTGCTAGCCGTAGGCGTAAAAGATGACGCATCGCTCTATGCCGCGCTGGATGCTGATCCCGCTCTGCGCGCGGCCTATCAAGCATGGCTGTTCGATAGCGTCACCCACGCCTTTGCCGCCACCAAATCCCGCGAAGAACTGCTGGAGCTCAGCGACCATGTTCCACTGCTGACATCGGACGACTTCACCAACACTGTGCAGCGGGCCATCGACAAGGCCCTGGACATGGGGGATTACGAAACCGCTGAGGCGCTGCGGCAACGGTTGGAGGCGCTGAAAGAGATTCGGGCCATGAAGGCTTATGAGCGCCAGGCCCCATTGCCCCGGGCCGTCATCGCGTTCGTGCAGGCCGTGGATGAAGAATCCGCCCGGCAGGCCTTTGAAACCCACCGGGCCCTGCTCGATTCCGATGAAGCGGAAAAAATGCTCGCGGAGGATTTTGAGGCCCAGGATGACAAGGCCCGCATCCACCTGCGGCGGCGGGCGGAACTGTTGCAGCAGTTGAGGCAGGCGTAGCCGCCATGCGCGTCCTCACTTTTCTCGCCCGCTCTTTTTCGTGGCAGCCATACAGCCAGACTCTGCCGGATGCACCTCCAGCCTATCCCGGAGCCGCCACAAACGCGGTCGTCGCATTTATCCAGGTGGAAGCCAGAGATGAAGTGGATCGTGCCCGGGCCTTTCGTCATCTGCTCAAACATCTCAAATGGCTGGCCAACAAGAAAGGCTTCGAAAATATCGTCCTCCACTCATTCACCCATCTTGGCGGCCAAAGCGCCTCTTCCGAATTCGCGCGACAGCTTCTTGACGAGATGGCACAACGACTGGAAAAAAACAGCTACCACGTTTCGCTCACGCCATTTGGCTATTTTTGCTCCTGGCAACTGGATGCGTATGGCGAAAGCCTGGCCAAAGTGTACAAAGAGATATGATTTTTCCTGCGGTGACGCGATGTCGATGCGTCACCCGCCATCGTGTTGATTGCGTTCCCTGCTCACCAGCTTGTGATAGGCCTCCAGCCATTCGATAAAATCGTTCTTTTGCTCTTTCTGACGTCTTTTCTCCAGATTCTCCTCATAATCCCGGATGCGATGGAATATCTCGAACTGCACCTCATCGGGAGCGGGCACGAAGCCAAAAGTCACCATGCCCTCCTGCGCAGCGGTCTGGATATTCACATCCCCGAAATCGAAGATATACGCCAGGGGATTGGGACGCCGGAAATCGACATTTTGCACACGCTCGATGTTGAGAGAAATCCGCTGTTCATCGAACCATAACGGTTTTTTGCTAATCCGCTCGATGAGCTGATCCGAGACAATATAGCGATCATTCTCCCAATCCTCCCATTGCCACCACAGCCAAAACAGGCTAATGAAGAATGCTGCAATCGAGATCAAGATCATCGCGGCCTGCACACCTCGGGCCCAGTTTGGGAAGATCAGATCAGTTGCAAAAGCGATAAGGAAAAAGAGACTGACCAAGGTTGAAATCAGGGCGGGGAGTATCGTAAGAATGAGCCCGAACCAGTGACGCCGCCAGACCAGGCGATTTCCGGGCTCCTCTTGCAGTCCCAGCAGACGTATAAAAGGCACATTGCGCGGCTGCTTGATTTTCCTGACGCGCACGGGCTCCATCAGCGCCCGCTCGTCAAGCCGCTCCTCCAACCCAAGATGCAATCGTTCCTGCAATTGTTTCTGGATCGCCTCTTGCTGTTCCGAAAGACCATATTTTTCGAGACGCGTCATCTCCTTGATGATGATGTCATGGGCCTCGGTCGGGTTGGGATGATAATCGAATATGACCTTCCCCTCGGTGGCCGCTGTGCTGATGACCAGATCGCCATATCGCAGGAATTTCGCCAGCAGATTGCGTTCGATGAAGACTTCCTGTATCTGTTCTATCGGCGCCGAAAATCGTCGTTCTTTGATGAAAACGATTTTCTCCTGATGGATGATGCGTCGATTGGTGACGATGTGATAATCATTGCTATAATCCAGTATGATCCAACCGGCCAGGGGAATGGTGTAGACGGCTGCAATGAGGATATTTTGCCAGACATACCAATTTCCGGTCACCAGTCGAATAATGCCAGCGATGATGAAATGAATGAACAACAACAAAAAAACGATCATCAGGCGCTTGAACAACACGATCCAATGGCGACGACGCCTGGACAAAATTTCTTCATCTTCGCGTTGCCATGAATCCCGATGGACGCGTTTTTCCAACCGCTTCTTCAGCTCCTGAGACAATGACAGGCGCTGTTTGGCGTCTGGATACATCTCCAGATAAAGTTGAAAATCCAGACGATGGATGCGAATCCAGTCAGTGGGCTCGAGCGTCTCGACCGTTTCATCCGCGGGATCGCCAAACAGCAACGACGTCTCGCCAAAACTTGCCCCACTGCCAATGGCCACCGACGCCCCCACCAGGTTGTTGTCGTCCACAATCTGCTTCAGAGCGGAGCCGCGGGTGAGGATATAATAATAGTTATCCGTCTTTCCGGCCCGAACGATGGTTTGATGCGGATTGTGGTAATGAATTTGCATGACAAAACCCGCAAGACGTCGTATGTCTTCATCGGTGAACGCTCTGAAGAGTGGCGCCCGTCGCAAAAACGATTCGACGGGAATGGGGGGAAGGGACCAATTGTGATGCGGATGAAGACGAGTAATTGCCAGAAAATCATCCTTTGGCAGCCGAAAGAGCTGAGTCTTGTTTTCGACCATCGCGGTGTAGCGGCATGGTGATTCGGCTAGAGCTTCCTGGTATCCGATAACCGAGCCCGCGCTCGCCCAACGCTCTCTGTCGTCCGATACAAGCCGCACGCGTCCCTGACGGATAATTACAATATCATCCATCTCAGCATTTTTCTGGCAAATGGTGGTTCGGGGCTCCACCAGGTCCACGACCAGGATGTCGCTGATCCACTTGATCTCGATATCGGTGAGGGGGGCGAAATAGGGGTTGCCCCGCAAGTGACCAATGACATCGCTACGATCGAAGTTGCTTTGCAATTGCGGATAGCGCGCTCTCAGTCTCGCCAGAGATGCGATGTCCACCACCAGAAATTCAACCGTGCTCAGGGTTTTTGCGGTTCCCAACTGACCTTCGGTTGCGTCCAGTTCCAGACGTCCCAACACCTGGCCGGGACGGACGATGCGGCGCAGAACGCGTTTGTGTTCGTCCGTCCGCACCAGTTCGATCTCTCCTCGCTTGACTAGAAAGATGCGTGGAATGATGTCACCCTGACGGAACAGCGTGACGCCCGAGCGCACTGGTTTAGGCCTGGACGCGTTCAGGAGTTGGAGTTCTTCCAGGGGAACGCCCTTGAAGATGTGAAATTCCGCCAGCTCCTGGGCAATGAGTTTGACTTCGGATGTTGCTTCAGGCGTGAAATCGGTCATGATAACGTTAAGATGGCCTGGACAGGCGCTTTTTCCACGTTCATCATAGCTATTCTATCAT
>JALXAF010000396.1:1056-3918 GCA_026992375.1 Anaerolineae bacterium | reverse complement strand
CATAGGTAGAGGATAACTTTTGTCAATCATAAATCGCCCTGATAAATCGGAAATGTATAGTGGTTAGGTGGTCTATACCAGTATAGCGATTTATTCAGTAATTGTCAAGAGGTTGATTTGCAGTGAGATGATGACGTAAATATATTTCAGGACCTGACAGGGCGATGGGAATAGAGTCAGGCCCGGGCCAGATCGCCGGGGTCAGGCGCACCCTATGATCGCCGCCACGCAGGCTGGCTTTGACGACTGCCGACTCCTCCAAGCCGCTGACAGCCAGAGGCCAACGTGAACGCGTCCCAAAGACGATAAGGATTTTGTCATCCTTTTCAAAAAAGGTACAATCCAGACGTCCGGACATTTCGGCTGCATTTCGCTGGGCCGACGCGCCAACGTTTGTGATCAACTCTTTACAAGTCGATAGAACTCCTTTTCTATGCGCCGCCGATTTCAGATCGCATTTCTTCTCTTGACGGGGGTGCTTCTTGTTACACTTACAGGTTGCACCGGTCCGGCCGCGCCTGAACCTGAATACCATCTGGCTGTCATCGCCTCGGGCCGGTCGCGGTTGGTCAAGGGCGAAAGCCTGCGTCAGGGGCTCATCGATCGCGGTTATCGGCCCGACGAAAATCTGTTCATCACCGTGTACAATGCCGAAAACCATGGCGAGCGGCTGCCGGGGTTGGTGCAACAAGCCCTGGCAAATCATCCCGACCTCCTCATCACCCTGGGCGGCGTCGAAACGCAGATCAGCAAGAAACAAACGCAAGACAGCGGGGTTCCCCTCGTGTTCATCGGCGTAGCCGACACCGTGGATTGGGGCATCGTGGATAGCTTTCGCCACCCGGGGCATAACATGACCGGCATCGACAACGGCTACATCGAGATCACCAGCAAGCGTCTGGAGTATCTCACTCTGCTGCTGCCCGACGCCCGCCGGGTGCTGGTGCTGTACAGCTCGGATATTGTGCCCAGCCAGGCGGCGCTGGCCAAGGCCCAATGGGCTGCTTCGTATCTGGGGCTGACTCTGTTGCCGCGAGCCATCGACAGCGTCGCCGACCTGGAAGCGTTTGCTGCCTCCTTGCAGCCGGATGAGGCGGACGCCATCCTCGTCACGCCCAGCTTCACCCTGGAAAACGCCCTGACCACCACGCTTTTGCCCGCAGCCACCCGCGCCCGCATCCCGGTCATCGGCCTGAATCAGGACATCGTGGCCGCCGGGGGCCTGGCCGCGTACGGCGCCTCCTTCCAGAGCATGGGCTATCAGGCGGCGCGACTGGTGGATAAAGTGCTCAGCGGCGTGCCTGCCGGTGATATTCCCATCGAGTTCCCAGATACGCCCGAATTCAGCATCAATCTGCAGGTTGTCGATGACATGGCGCTGCCAGTGGATGTCGATACAGTCAGTTTGGCGGACCAGATATTTCCGTTATCTCCAGCGACGCCCGGAGTCTCGCCATGAAACCGCGCCTTCCATCCCGTTGGCGACGGCTGGACACCCGGATGATTGTGCAGGCGGCGTTGGCGGCGCTGTTGCCCATGATGGCTTTGGCCGCGCTCTCCCTCTATACCCTTTATTTTCAGCAGGTGAATGGCGCCCGGGGCATCCAGCAGGAGATGACCAAACGGGCGGCTTTGCTCATCGAAACCAGGCTAAACCATGTGGTCTCGACCTTGCAAACCGCCTCTGCCGCGCCCGATTGGCTGAATGGCTCCTCTGACGATCATGAGCGCGCCCTCCGTCATCTGCTGCATCAACTGCCATTGGTGCAGGAAATCAGTCTGGTGGATGTCCGCGGCCAGGAAGAGAACAGGGTTTCGCGCATGTGCCTGGTTCCGCCCGAAGCTCTGACCGATATGCGAGAAGAAAAAGCTTTTGTCCAGGCGCAGGCGGGTGACGTGAGCTGGGGGGATGTCTATCTTTCTGAAAACGGCGAGCCCTTGTTGACTGTTTTCGCACCCAGCTTGAACCCCCTCACCCGCACGCCCGAAGCCTATCTGGTTGGCGTGATGAGTCTGCGGGGGCTTTGGGATGAGGTCACCGCTTTCAAAGTGGGCCAAAAAGGGGTCATGTACATCGTGGATGCCAGAGGGCGCATCCTGGCGCATCCCGATTACAGTCTGGTGCTGGCGAACTTCACCATCGACAAGTCATTTCTGTGGGAGCATTTGAGCCAGGGAGAGCCTCTTCCGGCCCGCTACACCGACGCCTGGGGGCGGCCGGTGATGGGCAGCGCCATTGCCATTCCTGAATTGCACTGGTGGGTGGTGGTGGAGCAACCCGCGGCCGAGGCCCTGGCGCCTGTCCGCACCTTGTTCTACTGGCTGCTTTTGGGCGCTTTGCTGGCCATTGCCGCCAGCGCCATCCCCGGCTGGTTCATCGCCCGCAGCGTCACCCATCCCATCACGCAACTTTCCGCCGACGCGGTGGCCGTGGGTCAGGGCGATCTCGCCCGCCGCAGCGCCATCCAGCGCCAGGATGAGATCGGGCAACTGGCCGAAGCGTTCAATCAGATGGTTACCGAGCTCCAGCAGTACGCCACGGAACTGGAAAACCGCGTGGCGGTGCGCACAGCCGAACTGCAAATCGCCCTGGAGCAGGCCAAAGAGGCGGATCGGCTGAAGAGCGCCTTTTTGGCGACGGTTTCTCACGAGCTGCGCACGCCCCTGACCTCCATCAAAGGCTTTGCCGAGACGCTTCTCACCGATGATGTCGTTTGGGACGAAGCCACCCAAAAGGATTTTCTACGCACCATCGTCACCGAGGCGGACAAACTGCGAGATTTGGTGAATCAGTTGCTGGATATGGCCCAACTGGAAGCGGGCGCCTTGCGTTTGCAGCCTCATCCCTGCCAACTCTCTCAC
>JALXAF010000396.1:0-1046 GCA_026992375.1 Anaerolineae bacterium | reverse complement strand
TCGCTGAGATCACCTTCGAACGCTGGCAGCCTCTGTTGGTAGGACGCACCGTGCAGGTGGATTTGCCGCCCGATTTGCCGCCGGTGTACGCCGATCATGAACGGATCAGCGAAGTTTTGGGCAATTTGATCGAAAATGCCGTAAAATACACCCCCGAGGACTCCTCCTTGCTCCTCTCCGCCCATGTCCAGGGCGACTTCGTCCAGATCGATTTTTTCGACGACGGCCCGGGCATCTCCTCTGCTGAACTGCCCCATCTGTTCGAGCGATTCTACCGGGGCGAACATATCGATATCCCCGGCACTGGCCTGGGCCTGGCCATCTGCCGCGGCCTGGTCGAAGCCCACGGCGGCCGCATCTGGGCCGAGAGTCGGCCGGGCCAGGGGGCGATGATTCACTTCACGCTTCCTATCGCAAAAACAGAACCTCCCCCCACCGATTGATCATGTCTCCCACGAAAACCCGCATTCTCCTCGTCGATGACGATCGCAGCTTGATCAAATTCGTTTCCGCCAACCTCAAGGCCCGCGGTTACGAGGTGATCGTGGCGCAGGATGGCCAGGCTGCGCTGGAAATGCTTGCCGCGCAAATGCCCGATCTCATCATCCTGGATTTGATGATGCCCAAGGTGGATGGTCTGCACGTGGCGTGGGAAGTGCGGAGCGTCAGCAATACGCCCATCATCGTCCTCAGCGCCCTGGGCGATGAAAGCAAAAAGGTGGAGCTGCTGGATAGCGGCGTCGACGATTACCTGACCAAACCTTTTGGCCTGCAAGAATTGCTGGCCCGGGTGCGGGCCGTGCTGCGACGGGCAGCGAGTCAGCAGCAACCGCAGCCCTTGCTGAAAAAACGCTTTCGACACGGCGATCTCGACGTCGATTTTTCCTCCAACCAGCTTTGGATAGCAGGTGAGGAAATCCATCTCACCCCCACCGAATTTCAACTTTTCGGGCTGTTGTTGCGCAATGCCGAACGGGTGCTCACCCACGACATCCTCCTTACCCAGGTCTGGGGCGAGGCCTATCGGGGCAACAATCAATATCTTC
>JALXAF010000395.1 GCA_026992375.1 Anaerolineae bacterium | reverse complement strand
AACGACGTGGCCCTGGATGACCGCACCATCTCGCGGCAGCACGCCCGGATTCGCTATGAAAAGGGCGCTTTCGTCATCTATGATCTCGCCAGCGCCAACGGCGTTCTGGTGAATGGCGATCAGGTGCAGCGTCGGGTTATCACCCATGGCGATCGCATCAGGCTGGGACAGATGGTGCTGGGCGTGCTCATGGTGTTGAATGATCTGGAAACGGTTTCCGCCCCAGATGAAATTCCCTCCCCCTCGCCGTTGCCTGGAATCGAGGAATGAGCAAGAAACGAAAGACGGTTTTTTATCGGGCCGCCGGCGGCGTGGTGCTGGATGATGCAGGCCGCGTCCTGCTGCTGAAGCGCGATGTCGAACGAAATGGCAAGCTGACTCACGAGGTTCGCCTTCCCAAAGGGCATATCGAGGAGGGGGAGACGCCCGAGGAGGCCGCGCTGCGCGAGGTGTGCGAGGAGAGCGGCTATTGCCATTTGCAGATCATCCGCGATCTCGGCGAGTTGCACACGTCTTTCGATTTTCGCAACAAGCATATCGAGCGCGATGAGCGATATTTTCTCATGCGCCTGTCCAGCCCGACGCGTCAGGCGCCGCAGCCGACCAGCGAGCACTCGGAGGAGGCGCTGTTCACGTCGTTCTGGGCGTCTTCGCTGGCCGAGGCCGAGGCGCTATTGACCTACGAGGCGGAGAAAAGGTTCATTCGTCGCGCCCGTCAGGCCCAGGGCGCTTAAGCGCCCTTCCAAGTCGGCTTAAGCCGACTGCGGCATCGCCCATGTCGAAACGCATCCTCTACATCGACCTGGCCCCCCATCCGGGCGGATCGATCATCAGCCTGGCCCGCCTGCTGCAGGGGTTGGACCGCACTCGCTGGCGTCCCATGGTGGCGCTTTCGCGACAAAACGAATTCACCGGCTTCAAGAATATGGGCGTTCCGGTGGTGCGAGTGCGCACGCCCCAGTGGGAAAAACGCACAGCGGGTCCGGTGGACGCCATACGTCAGGGGAAAGCTGGCGAAAGCGCCAGGAAAACGCCCGGGGTGTCCCGTTTGTGGCATCTGGCCGGAACCCTGCGCTATTGGCGGCGGGACATCTGGCCGGTCGCCAATGCGTTGCTTCCCGTCATCGCTGAGTACGACCCCGCGCTGGTGCATCTGAACGACAGCCTGCCCCTGGTGCGGCACGGCGTGCTGGCGGCATGGCGCGCCCGTCGCCCCGTGCTCGTCCATAGCCGCTCCCTGGTGGCCCCATCCGCCTATGACCGGCTGCTGCTGGCTCCCAGACTGAGCGGCATGATCTTCATCTCGCAGGCCGTGGCGCAACACCAACTGCAACGCCTCGGCGCGCCGCCGCCCTATCGCGTCATTCCCAACGCCGTTGATTTGGAGCGATTCGCAACGCCGGTGGACCGCGCCGCAGTGCGAAAAGCGCTGGGCGTCCCCCTTGATGCGCCGCTGATAGGCGTGATCGGGCGCATCGTCCCGTGGAAAGGACAGCGCGTCTTCATCGAAGCCTTCGCCCGCCTGCGCCAGCGTCGGCCCGACGCCGTGGCGGCAATCGTCGGCGCTCCCGACAGCGGCCGGGGAGAACAATACCGCCGGGAGCTTCAGCATCTGGCCCGGGTGTTGGGCGTCGAAAACAGCCTGCTCTGGCTGGGACGCCGCAGCGACATCCCTCAACTCCTGGCATCCTTTGACATTCTGGCCCATTGTTCGGTGGAGCCAGAACCTTTCGGGCGGGTCATCATCGAAGGCATGGCCGCGGGAACGCCCGTCATCGCCAGCGACGCCGGCGGCGCCAGGGAGATCGTCGAAAACGAAATCAACGGCCTGCTGACCCCGCCGGGCGATGCGCAGGCGCTGGCTGCGGCCATGCAAAGATTGCTGGAAGACCACCGCTTGCGAACCAACCTGCAAGAAAACGCCCGCTCCTCGGCAACCCAACGCTACAACCTGGCCGCCCATGTCAACGCCGTGACATCCTTCTACGAAGACATCCTTGGCGGGTGATGCGGGCATTTTTCGCAGTGGGAGATTATCGTTAGTTGACAATTCAGGTATAATAAATCGATGTAACGATACAGGCCATTGTGAGCAAACGCCCGCTAGAGCGGCGCAGGCCCTTTATGCAAACGTCCGTCATCCGTAAAACGTCAAACGTCAGGCGGTTGTTGACAGAGCATCGTCCTGCAATGAGGCAAAACATCGTTACAGCAGGATGACGTTTGACGCTTGACGTTTGACGCCTGACGTTTCACGCTCTTGGCGTGTCGCCTGTTGCGGCTCTAGCCTTCACGGTCAGACATGCAAGCTGCATGGCTATTTTCTGAAACATCTAATCCTCGCTCCAAAGGAATAGCCTGGACTTTCATCATCTGCATTTCTCCAACCAGGCTGTTCCTGATTTTTCGATTATGACTCAAACCTGCTCTCGCTGCGGATCGCAAATCCCCGAAGGCCACGCCATCTGCCCCACCTGCGGCGCTCGCGTCCCCAAATCCGCGCAATACATCCGCTGCAGCCATTGCCTGCACCGCGTCCCCTCCGGCCTGACCGTTTGCCCCCATTGCGGCCGCGAACTGAAACCCTGGCGGGCGGACAAATGGGTGCTGGCTTTCAGCCTGCTGACGCTGTTGGGATTATGGCTGTTCCTCGGCAACGGATTTCAAACCCTGGGGAAAACGCGCGACGTTCTGACGTTGCTGGCGCCTCCTCCCCTGACGCCCGCGGCGAAAGTGGCCGTCGCAGAACCTTCATCCACGCCTACGCCCATACCGGCGCAGCCCACGGCCATCATTCCCACGCCCACGCCGCAGATCGAAGAAGCGACCGCCACGCCAGTCCCCACAGACACGGCCACGCCCGAACCAACAGCCACAAGCGCAACGACGGCCACGCTTGAGCCGACCGCAACCAGCGCATCCGCCATCGCCAAAACCCCTACGAATTCCCCCACCGTCACGGCCACGCCAACCGAGAAACCGTCGGCCACGCCTACGCCGACCGCAACGGCTACGGTCACGGCCACACCCTCGCCGACCCCCGAGATCCTGTCCAATGAATACGTGGTCAAAGCTGGCGACACCTTGAGCACCATTGCCCAAAAGGTGGATCGCACGGTCGCGGCCCTGGCTGCATACAACAAAATCAAAGACCCCACTACCATTCAGGTGGGGCAAAAACTGCGCATTCCTCCAGCCGATTACGTTCCTCCCACGCCCACCCCGCGACGCCCCACTAAAACGCCCACGCCCACGCCCACAGCGACCCCCAGCATCACCCTCCCAGCTCCCATCCTCGTCAACCCCGGCGACGCCTCGGCCTTCACTGGAAAAGAAGCCTTGATAGAGCTGGTGTGGCAGCCATTGGAGGCGGGCCTCCCCGCCGGAGCGGAATATGTCGTCCACATCGGCGTGCAGGTCGGGCCCAACCAGGTGGATTGGCGCCTTGTGGAACCAGTGGGAGCCAACACAAGCTTCATGACGCCCGCGTGGCTGTTCGGGCAGGCCCCGCAGCAATACGGACGCGCCTACATCTGGTATGTGCAGGCGGGGATGATCACCCGCAATGGCGATCAGGTGCAGATCGCCCCCATCTCTCAACCCAGTGAACAACGTAAATTCTACTGGAACTAAAAGCCATGCCACGAGATCTCAGCAAAATCCTCGCCAGTTTGGGCGATGAAGACAAGCCTGTCAGCTATCAGCTCCTGCGCAGCCTTTCGGAGCTGAACGACGCCGAATTGCAGCAATTTCAATCGGCGTGGGCGGATTATTCGCCCGAACGCCGCCTGGAAATGCTGCGGGCGTTGGTGCAGATGGCTGAAGAGCATGTCGAATACCAGTACAATCCCATCTTCGCCTGGACGCTGGACGACGCGGATTCGAGCGTTCGGGTTCTCGCCATCGAAGGCCTGTGGG
>JALXAF010000394.1 GCA_026992375.1 Anaerolineae bacterium | reverse complement strand
CAACCTGGGGTGGCTTTCGAAGCTGTGGGTGGAGGTGCGCGATGAATCCGATCTGCCCGGACACAAGGCCTCGCGCGTGCTGGTGGCGCTCAAGCCCAAGCGCCCGCATTATTGGACGGTGCGCACGCCCTGCATTCAGCGCGGGCGGTATCGACTGGGGCCGGTGTCGCTGCGCAGCGGCGATCCTCTGGGCATTTTCGAGGCGACGAAGCGAGTTCCCGGGGAGCACAGCGTGCTCGTCTATCCCCCCACCTACGATATTCCCGGCTTTCAACTGCCGCCGGGGCGGATGCCGGGCGGCAAGATTGCTCGTTTTCGCACCCACTATCTCACCACCAACGTGGCCTCGGTGCGAGATTATGCGCCCGGAGACAGCTTCAACCGCATTCACTGGCCCTCCACCGCGCGCACCGGTAGGCTCATCGTTAAAGAGTTCGAGCTGGACCCCACCAGCGATGTCTGGATTTTGCTTGATCTGGATGAGGCAGGGCACGTGGCCCAGCCCTGGGATATCCCCGATATGACGAAGCTGCTTACGTCCTCGCATCATTCTCATCGCAAGCAAGAACCCGCGCTGGCGCCCGCCACCATCGAATACGCCGCGGCCGCGGCCGCTTCGATCGCCCGACGTTATCTGGCAGAACGCCGCGCGGTGGGGCTCATCACCTACGCCCCCCGGCGACAGATGCTGCAATTGGAGCGAGGCCATCGACAGTTCACCAAAATTCTCGAAACCCTCGCCGTCATCAATCCCACGCAGAGTCTTTCCCTCGACCGCATTCTCACCGCCGAGGGGCATTTCATGGATCGCAACGCCACGGTGGTGGTGATTACTCCCTCGACGGACAACGCCTGGGTGGAGGCGCTGCGGGAGTATCGTCGCCGCGGCGTCAACGCCACTGTCGTGCTGGTGGCCGCCTCCACCTTCGGGCCGGTTCCCTCCTATCGTCCCATCCTGGCCGAGCTCTGGGCCAGTCAGATTCCCGTCTATGTGCTGAGACGCGGGGAGAGCATCTCCACCGCGCTTTCGCGCATGGCTCCTCCCGAATAACGACGTTTGGCACGCGTCCCAAAATTAGTTCCCTTTCCCAGCCGGGCCGGCAGAGCTTCGCCCCCACCCCGGCCCTCCCCCGCCAGTCGCTTCGCTCCTTTGCAGGGGAGGGAGCCGCTGGTTTGCAGAGGATTTTTTTCAGGCAGGGAAGTAATTTTCAGACGCTCACTTACAGTCAGGAAGCATTGCCGTGATCTACATTCGCCGTCCCACTTTGCATGATCTCAACGAGTGCGCCAAGCTGGACGCCTCATTTTCCACGCAAAAAGTGTGGCAGATGCACTTGCAATCTGAAGCCGGGCGCATTCAGACGCAATTCAATCTGGTGCATTTGCCCCGCTCGATGACCATTGCGACGCCGCCGGAAGATCGCGATCTGACCAAGGCCTGGCAGCGGGGAGATGGCATCTACGCGGCCCGGCGCGGCAACAAGATATTGGGATACATCCACGTTGTCGTGCAGGCCGAGCAGAAAACAGGACGCATCCGTCGGCATGTGGTGGCGCCTGAATTTCGGCAGCAGGGCGTGGGCAAGGCACTGCTGGCCCGGGCGATGGAATGGGGCCGGGAGCGCAAGCTGCGCAGTCTGGAGATTGATCTCAGCACCAAGAATCATCCCGCCATCGAATTCTATCTCGCCCACGGTTTCGTCTTCACCGGTTTCAGCGAACGGCTGTGGGGCCGGCAGGAGATTCTGATGCACTTCTCCCGAGTGGTGCGCTGAGCTACATCTCCTCTTGAACGCTATAGCGAAAGCGCTTGCGGGCGTTGAGCATGGCCCGACGCAATATCTCATGCACCTCATCGGGCTGCTTGACGTTGTTGAGACGGGTTTCGGGCAAGGTTGGGTCGGCGCTGCGTATGAGGATATCGCCTACGCCAAAGGCCCGCTCTGTCATGCTCTGCTGAAAATCGATATCCTGAATGCGAACGAGCTCGATGTCATCCCGATCTTTGCCCAGTAAACCGCGACTAATCCGCACCCGCTCAGTGGTGATCTGGTAATGGGTGAGGATGGAGAGGAAGGGGCGGCCCTCCCACAGGATTTTCTCATCGCTGGACAAGACATCCGCTGCGGCGACATCGCTGCGGCTCGGCAGCCCGGCGTCTTCCAACGATTCATCGATGAGGGTCATAACGCCATCCAGGATAGCGTTGACCAGGGCTTCGAGCTCTTCCGAGGGGATGGAGGAAATGGACTGGCCGCTTTGGGCGATGCTCTTCCAGACTCGCTCCCGGGCCTGGGTTTTGATTTGTTCCAGATTAGACATGGCGCTCCTCGATAAGATGCGTGGGGGGACGAAAGTCGCTGCCGATAGAATTATAGGAGATCGGCCCGGCGAGCGCAATTCGTTCTGAGCCAGCGTCCGGGAACAAAATCCCCCGGCCGGAAACAGCGCCCCTGCGGGGCTTAGCCGGATTTATCCGGCGCTGTTCTGTAGCCCGGCGACTTCATCGCCGGGCGGACTCTGGAAGTTGGAAAACCCGTTTCACCAGGATAGCGGTCTTTGATTGCGGGCGAAGCCCGTGCTATACTCCATGTTTACAGCGTCATGTCATTTTGGATGCGAACATGTCGTACATCATAGCATCTATCGCTCGCGGCGCAGTGAGCGCCCATCTCATCTCCTAACCCGGACAAGCCGGAATCAAAAATCTGATCTCACGCAAAGCATGTCCTGAGCGCGGCCGAAGGGTCGCCAAGGCGCTAAGTTTTTCTTTGCCTCTTTTTTCCTTTGCGGCTCTGCGTCTTTGCGTGAGACATTTTCTTCCCCAGTGAGGTTTCCATGCCGAGACGCATCATAATTGCGACACTCCTTCTGATAACATTAGCGCTCGTCGCAGGGTGCGGGGCCAAAGCCACCGAGGTGGCGGAAGCTCCAACGCCTACGCTGCACCCCACATTCACCCCCACCCCAACCAAAGATATCGGTGCGCCCGCGCCAACGCAGCCGCCTACGCAGCCGCCCCCAACCCAGCAGGCGTCCGCTGAAAATACGCCCGCTCCTCAGGAAACGATGCAGACCGAGCCGCCGACGCCCACGCCCACCTTCACGCCTGCACCCACCGATACGCCCGTTCCGCCGCAGGTGCAGGTGACGGCGAATGTGGTGAATCTGCGTGCCGGGCCTGGCACGAATTATCCCACCGTCGGCAAAGGGCAAAAAGGACAGATCTTCGATATCCTCGCCAAAAATCAACAAGGCTCCTGGTTTCAGATATCGGTCAACGGCAAATCAGCCTGGGTGATCAACGACGCCCGGTGGACATCGGCCATTGGCGACATGGGCGCGGTGACGGTGGCGGAGAATATCCCCACGCCGCCGCCCACGCCCAAGCCTCGCCCCACCAAACCGCCGGCTCCAACGCCCACGCCCGCCCCCACCTATCTCTTCACTCGCGTGAGCATGGAGCCGCGCGTCAACACCAATCCCATCGTCACTTTCTTCGGTGGACTTTACAATCAGGCGATGGATTTGAACGCGCCGGTGAGCGGCTACAAAATGGTCGCCATCTCTCCCACTGGCGAACGCAAGGAAACAACCTTCGGCAATGTGTTCCTGCGCGGCGATCCCGGATTGCCCGGCGAGTTCATCTACAACGCCAAGCTCGAATTCCCGTTGGTTCCGGGCACGTTCAAGGTGTTCGTGGCCGATGGCAGCGGCAATCAGGTCTCCGAAGCGTGGGACGCTACGGTCAGTGGCGAGACCCGCACATTTCTGCCCCGCTGGAAACAAAAATAGCAGGTGGCGCGTGAGAGGCGGCAAGTGGCAGATCGTCATATTCCTGGGCTTTCTGGCGGCGCTCATCGCCGGATGCGGCGGCAGCGTGGGGGCATTGATCGTCGCGCCCACGGCCACCCCCACGCCCACCATCACC
>JALXAF010000393.1 GCA_026992375.1 Anaerolineae bacterium | reverse complement strand
GCATCTCATTCCAACGCGCTGGAGCAGGCAGCGGTGGTGGAGGAAGTGCTGGACGACCTGGGCGCGGGGCACATCCCCGCGGTGACCGCCTTCAACAAGGTGGACCTGCTGCCGGACGGCGAGTTGCCTCCCGAACTGTGCGAAGATTACCCTGACGCCGTCGCCATCTCAGCGCTCAAAGGCTGGGGGATGAACGCCTTGTTGCAGCGTATCGACGCCACGCTCATCGCACGCATGAGGCCCGTGCAGGTCTTCATCCCCTACGACCAGGGCGAGCTGGTGGACCTTTTTCACACCTACGGGGTGGTGGAGGAGGAGCGCCACGAGGTGACGGGCGTGCGCATCAGCGGGCGCTTGCCGCAAACGCTGGCGGGCCACTTCGAATCTTATGAGTTACGACTCGACATAAGATAGAATTAGACAAATGCGTTGATATGGCCAATGGGGGGGGATGCAGGCCCAAGGAGCTGCAGTTTGGGCCCGCACTGCGCTGAAAGCGAGCATGCCAGCGTCCTCGTGGTGCGAATAGGGGGATAGACATAAAGTGTGGCGGAGACATTCACTGGGAGGGGGAAGAGGCGTTCGCTGAGGTTGTGCGTCGTTGGGCGCCGGGCGCTTGCGCTGCACTTGTCGTCGCACAACGTCTCCAGTGTTAAGAGAGCAATCGTGTGGAGCTCAAAGAGGGGAGTGGACATAAAAGTGCATGATAGAGGAATCGATGAGGTGGAGAATGGGCGTGCTGCAAAAATATGCGCTCCCTAACGCGAATCGCAGGCCAGACGCGGCATGAAAACGGTAGGCTCCACAGGCGTTTTAGTAGATGTCACGACACCTCACCCCAACTTTATGTCACCCGAGATGTCTTCATTTGGGTGATCACTATATAAGTTATGTATTCCAGCAGTGCAAAGCAGCGCATAGTTCGACATAAAACATAGGGTTTGTGGGATATTGTGGGAAAATGTGGGATATCGCCCGATTTCCGCCAAAACTGCAAGCGCTTCTGATTTCTTCATTACGATGCAAGCCTCGGCGCCAAATCCCCAGGTGTTACGTCGCAACCAGGCCCGCCAGACTATAAAGATAACATAACCGCATTATCGTGTTCTTCGCCGAAACCACCCACTTACATCAATGTTATGTCAAATCATTCATTCGCCGTCCACCACCCGAATGACCCCACCGAAAGTATCTGCAACGGACATCTCCCTTACGATAAAATGCCAGGCGCGACTGGGAAGTAGCCCCCTCCTCCTGTCCGCTTTGAGCCCAGACAAACGAGGTTAAACTTATGTCAACTTTTAACCATCCTCCCCACCGGTTTGACACCCCTTCCCCAAAAATAGCCGCTTGCAACGAAACTGTAGCGAAGACGCCAAAACATGATCTGTATCATGTTGGCTGCAGATAAAAAAGATTAAAATACGGTGAGTGTACGTATCCGCATTTCCGGATACGTTGTTTATGTTCACCCCAAGGAGCGCCCCTGATGATTCCCCGCCGAGCGGAGATCGCCCGTATGCACGCCGAGCTGTGCTCCGGCATTTCCGACCCCAACCGCATCGCCATCCTCTACGCACTTTCGGAGCGCCCCAGCAATGTCACATACCTCACGACCCGGCTTCGACTCCCCCAATCCACCGTCTCACGACATTTGCGCATCCTGCGCAACAGCGGATTGGTCAGGTTCGAACGACGGGGACGCGAGGTCATTTACGAGCTCAGCGACGAACGCATCATTCAGGCGCTGGAACTCCTGCGCGATGTCCTGAATGAACGCATCAGCACTCATTCTCGATTACTCGAACAAATATCGTCACCCGCAAAGGAGGCAAGCTAACCACAAAAACCGCCGACTGCAACACCCACACCAAAACACATCAAAACGCCCGATCATCTTCCGATTTCTCATCTGATTTTTATTTGATTTTTGTTTTCTGGCCAGAGAACAAACAAAGTCCAAAAACACTCACTTTTCAGCCTTCCCGCTCGCTGAATTAAAGTCACTCTCCAGCAGGAAGCCTGACCCCATACACACCAACATTATAGTGAGGTAAGGCTTATGCTTCATGGCAAAAAAAACTGGATTATAGGCATTCTCATTACCCTAATCATCTTTGGGATACCCATCGCTCTGGTCGCCGTGCCAAGATCAGCATCCCAACAGATCGACAACCCGCGCGCCCATCTTCCCAAACATCCGGTTCCCACCGATCACAGCGGCTTTTTCGAAAACGCCGATTTCAAAACGGGGCAGGATGTCACCGAAGCCTGTCTCACCTGCCATCCTGAGGCGGGCGAAGACATGATGAAAAACAATCATTTCACCTGGACGCACGAATACACGCTGGATGAAGTTCCGGGCGTGCATGACAATGTGCTGGGGTTGAAAGAGCCGGTCAAAACGGGCAAAAAATACACACTCAATAACTTTTGCATCACCATCAAGCCCAACTGGCCCGCCTGCACCGCCTGCCACGCCGGATATGGCTGGGAAGACGACAATTTTGATTTTTCCGATCCCAAGAACATCGATTGTCTGGCCTGCCACGACAATACCGGATATTATGTCAAAGCAAAAGCTGGCGTCCCCGCCAAATCGGTCGATCTGGTCAATATCGCCAAGCACGTGGGCAACCCCACCCGACTTAATTGCGGGGCCTGCCATTTTCGCGGTGGCGGCGGCGATGCGGTCAAACACGGCGATCTGGATAACTCCCTGATTTACCCCACACGGGAACTGGATGTGCACATGGGCGGCGAGGACATGGTCTGCACCGACTGCCATCGCTATGAGGGCAATCACGTCTTCAAGGGCCGTTCCATTAGTGTTAGTCTGGATCACAAAAATCAGGCCCATTGCACCGATTGTCACAGCGAAACCCCGCATCAGGACGATCGCCTGAACATGCACACCAAGACGGTGGCCTGTCAGACCTGCCATATCCCCACCTTCGCCCGCAAAGAAGCTACGAAAACTTATTGGGACTGGTCGCAAGCTGGTAAGGACCTTCCCATTACAAATGTTCACGAATATCTGAAGATCAAAGGAAGATTCGTCTATGAGCGTGACGTGGTTCCCACCTACGCCTGGTACAACGGCGGAATCAAGGACCGCTATCTCGTTGGCGACAAATTCGATCCATCGAAGGAATTAGTGCTGAATCCGCCTGCGGGTGACATCAATGACCCCAACGCCAAGATATGGCCGTTCAAGGTGCATCACGCCACACAACCTTATGACAAGAAGTACGACATCCTGCTGACACCACACACCTACGGGCCCGGCGGCTATTGGAGCGACTTCGATTGGGACAAGGCGCTTCGAGATGGCGCGGCGGCCTTTGGTCTGCCTTACAGCGGCGATTACGGATTCGCTCGCACCGCCATGTATTGGCCCACCACCCACATGGTGGCTCCCAAAGAAGACGCTCTGCAATGCAACGCCTGTCACACACCCGATGGCAAGCCCGGCCGCCTGGACTGGAAGGCTCTGGGCTATGAAGGAGATCCCATGATCTACGGCAGCCGTAAAGTCAACCTCGAAACCGCCAATGCTCAGCCAGGAGGCCAACAATGACGCATTACAGCTTCAAGCGCTATTTGGGGCTGATGGCGTTGGCGCTGATACTGGGCCTCGCCACCCTGGGCGTCGCCTCCGCCCAACCCTCCCCCATTCACCCCTCCTTTCCGCTACTGGATGAAGACGGGGTCAACGTCCTCGATTCAGGCAAACCTATCTCAGTTATGCAGACCTGCGGCGGCTGTCACGACAGCGAGTTCATCGAAAAGCACAGCTTCCACAGCCAGGTCGGATTAAACGAAATGTTCCCCGCGGGACAGGCCCCCTCGGGCCGTCCCTGGGACACCAGCAAAGGGCTCTTCGGCCTGTGGGACCCCATCACCTACCGCTATCTCAGTCCCCCGGAAGACAAGACTATTGATCTGACCACGGCCGGCTGGATTCAGGTGTATGGAACGCATCACGCCGGTGGCGGGCCCGCGGTTACCAGCCGCAGTGGGCTGCCGCTGAAAGATTTGGAGGTCAGCGCCGATAATCCCGAAACCAGCATCCTCAATCCCGAGACGGGCGAATTGGAGCCCTGGAACTGGAAGGAATCGGGGACGGTGGAGATGAATTGCTTCCTTTGCCACATGCCCGATCCCAACAATCAGGCCCGCATAAGCGCACTGAAGAAGGGTGACTTTGGATGGGCCAACACCGCCACCCTGGTTGGCACAGGCATTGTCCAGCCCAGCCCCGACGGCAAGGGCATGGTTTACAACAAAGACGCATTCGATAAGCGGGGCAACCTCAAGCAAAACGCCCTGCCCATCCAGAGTCCTTCCAGCAGCAACTGCGGTCAATGTCATGGCGAGGTGCAGGAGGACGTCACCAAAGCCCTCTCTTATCGCGACCTCGATGAAAACGACTGGAACACCCTGCGCACGGGCCAGATTTTCTCGGGCCAGCGCATCTCGGATAGCGCCCTGAACATCAAGGGCAAGAGCGAACTCAAACGCTCGTGGGACGTTCACGCCGAGCGCAATCTCAAATGCACCGATTGCCACTTCGCCCTGAACAATCCAGCCTATTACGATCCGCCCAAGGAGTTGAATCCCAAACATCTCGTCTTCGAGCCGCGGCGGCCCGACATCGCCGATTATCTGCAAAAACCTATCCATGATTTCGCCCGCGGCGCTGTCACCAAAGACGAGGTGAGCTCCGCCTTCGTCACGAGCATGCGCCGCTGCGAATCGTGCCACGACTACAAATCCACCCACTCGTGGCTGCCTTATGAAGATCGCCACGCCCAGAAACTGAGTTGCGAAGCCTGCCACATCCCGGCCATGCACGCCACCGCCATCCAGCAGAACGACTGGACGGTGATCGACGCGGACGGCAAGGGCGTCCTCACCTACCGCAACATTACGGGCGATGGCAATCCCCGCAATCCTTACAACATGTTGGAAGGATTCAAGCCCATCCTACTGCCCCGCTACGACACTCAGGGCAATCTCAAGCTGGCCCCCTTCAACCTGATCAGCTCCTGGTACTGGGTCTATGGCGATCCTGCCCGCCCGGTGCGCCAGATGGACCTGAAAAAGGCCTTCTTCGACGAGAAGGGCAATTACAAGCCCGAGATCGTATCCGCTTTCGATATCAACGGCGATGGACGCCTAACAAAGGTTGAGCTTCGCATCGACAACAAAGAGAAAGAGAACGTGGTGCGGGCGCAGTTAGAGTCCCTGGGCCTGAGCAATCCCCGCATCCAGGCCGAGGTGCAGCCTTACAGCATCTCCCACGACGCCACTTGGGGAGAATACTCCACCCAGGATTGCACCGCCTGTCACAGCGATAACTCTCGCGTCTCCGACGCCCTGATGCTGGCCAGCTACACGCCCGGAGATGTCACCCCCACCCTGGTAGGCGACGTGAACATGGAGCCTACTGGCGATCTGATCAAAGACGAGAGCGGCGCTCTGTACTTCAAGCCCAACACCGCCAAAGAAGGGCTGTATCTGCCGGGCCACGATCGTGTCAAGTGGATCGACTGGCTGGGCGTGCTGATGCTGCTGGGCGTCCTTGCCGGCGTCGCCGTTCACGGCGGCCTGCGCATGTATTCTGCAGCGCATGGTGCAATCACGCATCACGGCCTCACCCGCAAGCTCTATCTCTACACCTTCTACGAACGATTCTGGCACTGGACGCAGGCCATCGCCATCATTCTGCTGATCCTGACGGGCATCGTCATCCATCGTCCCGATATGTTCGGCGCATTCGATATGGGCGCAGTGGTTCCCGTCCATAACGTGCTGGGCTTCCTGCTGCTGTTCAACGCCTTCTTTGCGCTCTTCTACTTCCTGGCCGGGCATTCCATCCAGCAGTTCCTACCCGAGCCCAAGGGTTTCTTCCATCAGGCCCTGCAACAGGCCATGTTCTACGGAAGGGGCATCTTCAAGGGCGAACCGCATCCCTTCGAGAAGAATGAGAAGCGCAAGATGAACCCCTTGCAGCAGATGACCTACCTGGTGATCCTCAACGTGCTGTTGCCATTGCAGATCATCACTGGCATCCTCATCTGGGGCGCACAGCGATGGCCCACCCTTTCCGACGCCATCGGCGGTCTGCGCTATATCGCCCCGCTCCACACCTTCATCGCCTGGTCCTTCGCCGCCTTCGTGATCATGCACATGTATCTCACCACCACCGGCCATACGCCACTGGCAGCCATCGAGGGCATGATCACCGGTTGGGAAGAAGTGGAAGTCGAGGAAGGCGACCACATGACCACTGTCTAATGCACAAAGACGCGGCGGTCTGATTTTCTCTGCAGGCCGCCGCGCACGATAAAAAGGAGGCTTTTCTTAATGACTGCTGCAACCACAACCGAGACGAAATCGAAAAAGAAACGGCAGCCCAAGCCCTTCACCAATTCTCTCATCGCTGGCGTCATCCTGGGCCTGGTGCTGTTCCTGGTCTACTTCTTCACCGGCGATGGTCTGGGTGCCTCTGGCGGCGCCAATCGCATCGGCATCTGGTTGGCCAAAATCGTGGCGCCGGGCTGGGTGAACAGCACGCCCTATCTCATCAAATATGGCGGCGGCTCCAAAAAACCACTGGATTCTTTCATCGTCATGCTGGATATTGGCGTGCTCCTCGGGGGCTTCCTCTCCGCCTGGTTCTTTGGCCGCTTCAACATCGAAACCATCAAGGGCCCGCGCGTCACTTTTTCCGCCCGCTGGCTCATCGCCTTTTTGGGCGGCACGCTAGCCGGGTTTGGCGCTCGCATGGCCCGGGGTTGCACTTCTGGCCAGGGGCTCAATGGAACCGCCACCCTTTCGGTGGGAAGTTGGGCGTTCCTGCTGGCTTTCTTTGCCGGAGGCTACCTGCTGGCCTACTTCGTCCGCCGACTTTGGTTCTGATCCTCGGCACACACATGATAACTTTGCATTCTTTACAAGGAGGCATTTATGGCGCCTTTTGATCCTGTAGCAATTCTGGGCAAGCCCATGGGCTACATGGTTTTCGTCCTGTTCGGCATGGCTTTCGGCGCTTCTCTCGAGATCGCCGGGTTCGGCGTTGCCCACAAGCTCGTTGGCCAGTTCTATTTCAAAGATCAAACCGTATTCAAAACGATGTTCACCTCGGTGCTTGTGGCCATGGCCCTGCTTTTCCTCACCATCGGCCTGGGGTGGCTGGATTATGACCGCATCTTCGTTCCGCCCACCTATCTCTGGCCCGGCATCCTGGGCGGACTGCTGCTGGGATTTGGCCTCATCATCGGAGGCTACTGTCCGGGCACCTCGATGGCGTCCTCGGCATCCGGCCACCTGGACGGCGTCTTCTTCGTGGCGGGCGTCATGGCCGGCGGTCTTCTCTTCGGCAGTGTTGTCGACGCCTTCTGGGGATTTTATAACTCCAGCTTTATGGGCCGCTTCACCCTGCCCGAGTGGCTAGGATTGCCCACCGAAGTCGTCGTCGCCATCGTTATCGTTTTCGGTCTGCTATCGATCTGGGGCTCCGATCTCATCGAGAAGGCGTGGAAACGCCGCGAGGGCATTTTGACGCCCGAGGAGATCAGAAAAGACAAGCGCATCCTGACCATCATTTCGGTGGCGCTGCTGGTCATGGCTGGCGCTATCCTCATCGTCGGCCAGCCCACCCTGGTGGACGCGTGGAACGCCAACGCTGAAAAACAGGCTATGCTGGCCGAGGGCCGGGCCTTTGCGCCGCCCGAAGAAGTCAGCCTGGCTTTTTACGATCCCATCATCAACCCAATTCTGCTGGATGTCCGCAGCGAGCGCGATTACAATCTCTATCATCTCGAAAACGCTCGTCGCGTCGAAGACGAGGATATCTCGGCTCTCTACGATGAGCTGCTAGACGCTCCCGAAGGCTCTGTCATCATCGTGATGAGCAACGATGAAACCAAGGCGGTCGAAGTGTGGAAGCAGTTGGTGGCAAAAAACAGCATCAACGCCTATGTTCTGGAGGGAGGCGTCAACAAATGGATTGAGACCTACGGCAATGGTCAGTTCCAGAAGATCACCAATCATCCTGACGATGAATTGGGTTGGGTCATCCCCGACGCGCTGGGCGATAAATGGGCCAGCGCAATCCCGCCTCAGCCCCACAATTACGGGCCCTTCAAATACGACATCATCAAGTTGCAGAAGAAGGCGCCCACCGGCGCCGGCGGCTGCGGTTGATGCCTCTCTGACCAGCGTAACGGCGAGGCCCGCGTCTCACGCTTAGCGTGGCTGTGAAAAAAATGAAGGCCCGGTGCAGCAATGCAGCGGGCCTTTTTTTGAGCATGGAACGCAGATATATCTCCGGCGTGATGCGTGATGTGTGATCCGTAAGGTCACCACGCATCACATATTACGCATTACGGCTCTCCTACGCCATAATCAGAATTACTTGCGATGTAGCTTTCCAACAGAAGACCCACGGCTTCCAGCGTGGCCGCGTCCAGCTTGTCGCAGCTGTCCTCGGTGGTGCGGGCGTAGGGATAATCGGGTTGGATGATCTCCGCGGTGGGGATTTCGGCCTGCAGGAAGACGAGATGCGCATCCTTGACGACCGGCCCGGTCTCGTTCACAAACCGGTTGCCCAGGCCCAGCTCGTCCGCCAGGTGCCAGAGTTGGCTTTGCAGATCGGGCGTGGCGTCGGGCGACCGGGGAAACACGGCGTCGGTCGCGCCGACCAGATTCAGGTAAATCATCGCGTCCGGCTGCCGTCCATCCACGAATTTCTTTGCCCCCGACGCCTCATTCCACGAAGGCAGGCCCGCTTCGGCCTCGCCGTTGAGAAACACCAGCCACACGCGATGGCGCAGATGCGCGATATCCACAACTCGGGCCAGCTCCAGCAGCACGGCCGCGCCCGAAGCGCCGTCATTTGCGCCAGGCGAGGGCTGGGTGCGCCGCGCGGGATCAGGATCGGCGTCGGAGATGCTGCGGGAATCGTAGTGCGTGGCGATGACCAGCAGCGGGCCTTCGTCGCCCCCAGCCAGGCCCGCCACGTTGCGCAGGCGCATATCGCCCGCGGCGTAATCCTCCTCGGCCGTCTTCCAGCCCTGCCGACGCAGCTCTTCGAGGATTATATCCGCGGTCTGGTCATTTTTGGGCGAGCCAACGGGCCGCGGGCCGATTTCACAGATATCCTGGGCCAGGGCCAGCGCGCGCTGACCATCGAAGCCATCGCTCACGGGCGATGCGCCGCCGGGCAGCAATCCCCATCCCAGCCAGGCCAGATACCCCAGGGCCAGCGCCAACGCGAAGAGCGTGGCGAGCTGCGGCCATCCTCGCAGGCGCGCCATCCCTACGAACGCTCCTTGCCTCGCAGCTTCAGCCGGATGGGCGTGCCCTCATACGGATAGCGCTCCCGGATTTTGTTTTCGAGATAGCGCATGTAGGTGAAATGCACGGCCCGGGGATCATTCACGAAGAAAACGAAGGTGGGAGGATCCACTCCGGCCTGAGTGACATAGTAAAAGCGCGCCCGCCGCCCCCTGAAGGTCTTGGGCGGATTGGCCGCCACCGCGTCTTGCAACAGGCGATTGAGCTCGCCCGTGGGCAGTCGCATCTCCCGCTCCTCCTTCACCCGCAGCGCGGTGGGCAAAATCTGATTGACGCGTTGCCTGGTGAGGGCGGAGACGTAAAGCACGGGCACGTAATCCAGAAATTTCAACTCCTGACGCAGGCTTTTGTTGTACTCGGCCATGGTGTGGGTGTCCTTTTCGATGGCGTCCCACTTGTTGACCACGATGATCAAACTGCGGCCCTCCTCCAGGATGTAGCCGCCGATGTGTGCATCCTGAGCCGTGACGCCCTCGGTGGCGTCCAGCACCAGCAGCACCACGTCGGAGCGCCCGATGGCCCGCAGCGCCCGCATCACGCTGTACTTTTCCACGCCCTTCTCGATGCGTCCACGCCGCCGGATGCCCGCTGAATCCACCAGCACCACATCCTTGCCATCCCAGGTGAGATGCGTATCCACCGCGTCGCGGGTGGTGCCCGCAATGTCACTGACGATGGCCCGATCCTGCCCCAACAGCGCGTTCAGCAGCGAGGATTTACCCACGTTGGGGCGTCCCACGATGGCGATGCGCAGAGCGTCGTCCTCCTCATCCTTCGGCGCGGGCGTTTGAGGCAGATGCGCCACCACCACATCCAGCAGATCGCCCGTGCCCGTGCCGTGATAGGCGGAGATGGGATAGGGATCGCCCAGCCCCAGCGCGTAGAACTCCAGCGCATTCATGCGACGCTCCGCGTTATCCGCCTTGTTGGCGGCCAGAATCACGGGCTTTTTCGTCTCGCGCAGCAGGCCCGCCACCTCCTCATCAGCGGCGGTGAGCCCTTCTTTGGCGTCCACCAAAAAGACGATGACGTCGGCCTCTTCGATGGCCAGCTCAGCCTGCGAACGAATTTCGGCGACAAAGCCCCTGGAGGCGGAAGCCAAGGGATCGTAAGACGCGGCGACCTGACGGCCGCTCCGCTCCTTCAGCGGTTCGATGCCGCCGGTGTCAACGACGACGAAAGACGCGCCGTTCCACTCCGCGTCGCCATAAAGCCGATCGCGGGTGGTGCCGGGCAGGTCTTCGACGATGGCCTGTCGCTGGCCGATGAGACGATTGTACAGGGTGGATTTGCCCACGTTGGGGCGTCCCACCAATGCGACGATGGGTTTGGGCTGATGTTTGGTCATGGGTGAACGTAATGTCTACTTTGATGGCGTGGCGGTGGCCGCGGGCGTGGGCGTGAGGGTGGATGTTGGCGTAGTGGTCGCCTGCGTTGCGGGCTTTGTCGCACGGGGCGTGGGCGTCGGCGTTGGCCGGGTGACGATGGTGACCTGCACCGATTCGGGCAGCACTGTCTGCACGGTGACCCCCTCGGGCAACACCAGCACGGGGATGATGGTATGTGCGCCCTCCTCCAGGCCCGAGAGATTGAGCACCGCCCGCACATTGACATCGGCAGTGAGGGATTGTAGCTTGGGCAGCGGACCTTGTAGAATTACATCGATGGTGCGTGGCGAGACGCTCTCCACCCGCAGATCGGGATTGAGGCCCTGAACAACGGGCCGCAGCGTCATGGTGAGGCTGCCTTCGATGGGCTCGATGCGCACATGCACGACGACCGATTGTGCCCCCCCCACTGCCGCCACAGACTTGGGCACGATGATGGGCACCATCTCCTCCACATCGGCTGTGGCGCCTGAGATATCTACCGGGATGGTTTCCACAAAAGGCGGCATTTCCTTGAGCGTATCGGGATCGCCAAAGAGAGTCACGGTGGTGGGATCAACGGTGATGCCAGTGATGCGATAGTTGGCCGCGGGCTGCCCCTTGATCTTGGGCAAAACGGTTTTTTCGGCGAACCCCTGGCGCTGCTCCACCGGAACCAGGACGGTGACGGTGGCGGGCTCCGCCTCCAGGCCCGAGATGAGCAAGCCGTTAGCGTCTCGCAAGGTCACGAAATCCTTGACCTTGACGTCCTCGCGGGCGTCGGTGAGCCGCACCGCTATCTCGGCCCGCGCGACCTGCTCCACCTTGGGCTCGGGTCCGCGCACGGTGACCACGGTGGGCGTGATCACAGGCGTGCCCGCAATAAAGCCGAAGGGCGGATTGCCGATAAGGTTGGCGACCACCGGCACTTCTTTCTCGACCTTGCGAACCAGTTGCACGACGACTGCATCGGGATAGATATCGAGAATGTGAACGCTGGCGACGTTGGTCTGCACCTTGATGGGGACTTCCTGCGTGTCAGCTTCCGCGCCGGAAAGATCGATGGTGGCGGTGAAGTCAGAGGGCGTGAGATTGTTGAGAACGCCCTGGGGCCCGCGTACGCGCACATCCACGGTGTTGGGAAGCTCGGGTTGCTGCTCGGCGAACACCAGATCGGAGGGCAGGTTCTGCACCCCCACGGGAACGCCCGAGATCAGCGTGGTGACCACGGGGTTTTCCCGCTGTACGGCCACCACCCAAACGACGATGGCCAGGATGAAGGCCAACGCCAGGGTGCCCAGCCGATCCATCCACAGCGCCCGCGAGCTGACCGTATCGCCGTTGGTCATATCGTCTCCTCCGAGTCGAAGAGATCGCGGCGGGCCTCGTAAAAGCGTTCGAGGATGCGTCGCAGCCGTTTTTCATCCAGACGGCGGGCCATGCGGCCATTGCGGGCGGCGGAGATGCTGCCGGTCTCCTCGCTGACCACGATGGCCAGGGCGTCGGTGTCTTCGGTGACGCCAAGGGCGGCCCTATGCCGGGTGCCCAGCGAGGTGTCGGGCAGCGGGCGTTGCGTAAGAGGCAGCACGCAGGCCGCGGCCACAATGCGGTCGCCGCGAATGATGACGGCGCCGTCGTGCAGGGGCGTGCCCGGATAGAAAATGGTGATGAGGAGCTCGCGGTTGACCGCAGAATCGATGGGGACGCCCGTCTCGATGTACGGGTCCAGGACGATCCGGTCTTCCAGCACGATGATGGCGCCATAGCGCAATTTGGACATGCGCACCGTGGCCGAGATCAGCTCGCTGATGACGCGCGAATAGCCTGTGCTCCGACGCTGCCTGCCGAAGAGCACCTCGGTGCGCCCCACCTTCTCCAACGCCCGACGCAATTCGGGCTGAAAGATGACTGGCAGGGCGATGAGAATGGCCAGCGAGGATGTGCTGATCAGCCAACTGAATGCGGTCAGGCCGGTGAAGCTGCCAAGCAGAGCGATAATCAGGAAGATGATCAGCAGGCCGCGCAGGAGCTGTACGGCTTGCGTGCCAGCAAACAGCCGTAGCAAGGCGTAGAAAACCACCGTCACCAACAAAATGTCGATGGCGCTTTTGGGCCAGCTAAACTGGCTGAA
>JALXAF010000392.1 GCA_026992375.1 Anaerolineae bacterium | reverse complement strand
CGCTGGCGCTTTCGGCCAGCCCGGTGCGCATCGAGGCGCCGGTGCCGGGCGAGCCCTACATCGGCATCGAGGTTCCCAACCCCGAACCGACGTTGGTGAGCCTGCGCGGGGTGCTGGAAGACCCCGCTTTCAAGGAGGTGGGCAGTCCCCTGGCCATCCCCCTGGGCCGGGATGTGAGCGGCGAGGCCGTGGCCGCAGATCTGCACAGACTGCCGCATCTGCTCATCGCCGGCGCGACCGGCTCGGGCAAGTCGGTGGCGATGAACGGCATCATCTGTGGTCTGTTGTTCAACAATCCCCCCGAGCAACTGAAGATGGTGCTGGTGGATCCCAAACGCGTGGAGTTCCCCGGCTACAACGGCATCCCCCACTTGCTGGCGCCGGTGGTGACCGACCCCGAAGAGGCCAGCGGTGCGCTGAGCTGGCTGCTGGTGGAGATGGACGAGCGCTATCGCAAGTTCGCGGAGGCGGGCGTGCGCGACATCGGCGGCTACAATGAGCAGGCGCCGCCCGAGCAGCGCCTGCCTTACATCGTCATGTTCGTGGATGAGCTGGCCGATTTGATGATGACTTCGCCCGAGACCATCGAGGCCAAGTTGGTGCGGCTGGCGCAGATGGCCCGGGCCACGGGCATCCATCTCGTCATCGCCACGCAGCGCCCTTCGGTGGATGTGGTGACGGGGCTGATCAAGGCCAACTTCCCCGCCCGCCTGGCCTTCGCTGTCTCCAGCCAGATCGACTCTCGGGTGATTTTGGACGAGCCAGGCGCTGAGAAACTGCTGGGGCGAGGCGATGGCATTTTCATGGCTCCCGACAGCCCGCAGCTCAGGCGCATTCAGGGTTGTTTTGTCAGCGATGGCGAGATCGAAGCGCTGGTGAATTGGTGGCGGGCCCAGGCTGCGGCCCAGCCCCATGATCCCACCGCGGCCCGTTATCCCTGGACGGATATGATGGTGGAGGAGGCCAACGCCGATGATCTGTTTTATCAGGCGGTGGAGGCGCTCAGGGGACGACAGAGCATTTCGGCGTCGGCGTTGCAGCGGATGTTGAACATCGGCTATCCCAAAGCTGCGCGTCTCATCGAGGAGTTGATGGCGGAGGGCGTCATCGGGCCGGAGGAAGACAAGCGCACCGGGCATCCGGTGCTGCTGGAATCGTAAGACGTCATGCGTCAAACGTAGCGCCGCGCGGGCCAATAGCGCCGCAGACGCCACACGCCCGCCTGCTCGTCCGTCAGCAGCTCGGCCCGGCCGCCGTCCGCGAATTCCACCGTCATCAGCCAGACGCCCTCGGGCGTGCGCTCCTGCCTGCCCATGCCGATGATCTGCTTGCGCTGACCTTCCAGCCACGCGGCCTGCGGCCGCCACGCGCCCGCGCGCCACGAGGCCTCCACCAGAATCGTGGGCTCGTCCTCCTGCCCGGCTTCGGCGGGCGGCTTGGGATCGACGCGGATGGTGCGTTCTTTGACATAGCGCAGCGCCAGCTGCAAGCCCGCGGCAACGCTGGCCCGCTTGTTGCCGATGCGGTCGTAAGGCCAGACGTGCATCTCGCCCCAATCGGCGTCGCTGGCGGCCAGATGCAGATAAACCAGTCCAACGGGCTTCTCGGGCGTTCCGCCGCCGGGCCCGGCGATGCCGGTGACCGAGACGGCCAGATCGGTTTGCAGCAACGCCCGCGCGCCGCGAGCCATCTCCTGGGCGGTTTCGGCGCTGACCGCGCCGTGCGCGTCCAGGGTTTCGGGCCGCACGCCCAGCACGTGCATCTTGGCGAAATTGCTGTAAGAGACGACGCCGCCCATGACGTAGTGCGAGCTGCCCGCGATGTCGGTGAGGATGCTGGCGATCATGCCGCCGGTGCAGCTTTCGGCCAGGGCGATGGTGAGATGATGTTCATCGAGATGACGGCCCAGTTCGGCGCTGAGCTCGCGCAGTTGGGTTAGGGTGGGGGCGTGGTTGGTCATGGGAGGGTGAAGAGTGAAAAGTGAAAAATGAAGAATGAAGAGCGGCCCTTGTTGAAGGTTTTTTCAGGAAAAGAACAAGCGGCGTAACTGCTCAGGTAGCCTGATTCGACCTTGAGAACGCATTGCCACGAAGGCTCGAAGGAACGAAGACACGAAGAAAATCCTCATTTCTCACCCTTCGCGCCTTCGTGTCGTCGTATCTTCGTGGTTTTCGGCCTTGCTACGTTAGTAGTAGTTGCCAATCGGCATTCTAACATGGTGCAAGGGTTACTCCCAACCGGCGTCGGCGATGATCATCCAGGGGCGGTTGGCGACGCGGGTGAGGAAAACGATGACGGGGCGGCCCGATTTGTGATGGTAAAGCCGCTTGCGGAAGGGTTCCGGCTTGATGGGCGAGCCCCGCTTTTTGACGGCGACGACCCAGGCTTGCATGGCCCGCAGGCGGCGATTGAGGCGTTTGAGCTCGAAGGGATGGTGTTCGAGGACGCGCCAGGCCCGGGCCAGAGGCGTGATGATCCGCGCGTCTCCCGAGAGATAGGCGATCCCAGGATCGATCTGCCACAGCCCCAGGGCCGCGGCCAGATCGCCCACAGCGCCGGCGCGAATGACCGCGGGATCGGGCTCGTAGAGGAAGTCGCCCGGAGAGAGCACCCGGGCCCGAGCGCCGCGCGCCCACAGGCTGACGCCCGCGGGCAGCACGGTGGCCCGCCGCCCCGCGGCCGAGGTCAGATCGCCAAACCACAAGACCGCTTCTTTGAGCTCGCCATTCAGGCTGATCCACTCGGCCTCGGCCCCGGGGGGGATGTGCTCGTGGCCCAGGCCGGGCATCAACTTGATGCCGAGGTGGGGAATGCGACACCGCTGGGCCAACAGCGCGGCCAGGGGCGGCTGCAAGGCGTCGGGATGAAAGAAGCGGCGGGTCGCGGTGCGACGCCCAGGATCGGCCCAGGCGGCCGCGACATCCCACGCGGGTGCGGTGACGTCGGCCAGCACAGGGTGGATGGCCGAGGCCAGCTCCAGCGCCCGGGCATTGGCATGAACCAGGGACGCGGCCAGAAGGTCGCGATCGACGGCGAGGACGCTCAGGCCCGCCTCGGCCAGGGCGATGCTGTCGCCGCCCAGACCGCAACCTAGATCGGCCACGCTGGCGAAGGTCGCGTAGCGACGCGCTGTGTAGCGGGCGACCGCGTGGGGGCTGGCCTGCTGCAACCGGGTCTCGGCGAAGAACATCCTGCTGGCCCGAACGCCGAATTTCTTTTCCGCCCGTTGGCGCAGCCGGGCGAGGCTGACGAGGGCGGAGGCCTGCTCGGGCGAGAATTCCCGGCGCAACCGGGTGAGCGTCGCCAGCAGGGCTGAATTCGCGGGCGGTTTTTCGGTCAGCGCCCGCAGACGGGGCGCGGCCTCTTCCGATTGCAGCCAGCGGAGGAGTTGTGGGGTGAGGGTCATGGCTGGATGGTAGTGCATTGGCGGGCGGGCGTCAAGATGCCGGACGCGAAAAAGGCCCGACGGATGCCGGGCCTTTTGTCGATTCATGTGCGCAAGTGCGTCGCACCTTTCGGTCGCTGCGCTCCCTCGAAACGACGTGGGAGAGCCGTAATGCGTGATTCGTGATGCGTGACGACCTCACGCATTACGCATTACGCATCACGCCCGTTGCAGACTCGTCCGACGCGGGTTTTGCCAACCTTCAGCAACCAGCAATCATCCTATTTTCGGAACAGTCGCCATGAGCGATAGCTCACCGCATAACGAACGCAAATGGAACGCAGAAACATCTGATGCACACAGATTTTCGCAGATTATTTTCATTTTATCTGGTTTCATCTGCGTAGATCAGCTTTTTCTGCGTCATCTGCGTTCTATTTACGGAGCAGGTAGTAGAGGACGCCTGCGGCCAGGGCCAACGCCAGCAGACCGCCCATGATGAGCAAGGCCAGAGGCGGGCCGCCCGAGCCAGAGGCGGGCGTCGCGGCGGGCGTGGGCCGA
>JALXAF010000391.1 GCA_026992375.1 Anaerolineae bacterium | reverse complement strand
AACATCGATGGCGAGATGGAGGCCGACGTTGCAGTCACACCCGAGCTCATGGAGGAGAACTTCCCCTTCAGTGAGGTCAAGGATGCGAACGTGCTAGTCTTCCCCAATCTGGATGCGGCCAACGCCGCCTATAAGCTCATGGCCCAACTAGGAGGAGCCGAAGCCGTAGGCCCCATCCTGGTGGGCATGGGTAAGCCCATCCACATCATCCCCACCGGAGCCGAGACCCGCGACATCGTCAATATCGCGGCCCTGGCTGTGGTGGACGCGCAGCGTCAATCATAGTTTTTGCATTTCTATTTCTTTCCGCCCGTCGTCGGCAATACGCCCGGCGGCGGGCTTATGTCTTGGGGACTGCGGGGCAGGATGTGCAGGACGTCTTTGTAGCGGGCGACCACGCCTATCACCGACACAGTCATGCCGGGTTGCACCCCGGGCAAGGACCAGGACGCTTTGTAAGGGTGTTCGACGAGCATGGGCCCGCTGCCATCATCCAGCCAGAATTTATATTTTTCAACTCGAGTGACGCGTCCGGCTGTCAGCAACAACCCTCCCATCATGGCTTCGCTCACCTGGCCCGTGCGCACGAAGGTCGGCTCGGCCAGCGGGCCAGCCCCCAACCGCGTCAGACACCCGCTGTTAGCAAGGACTATCTCGCGCTGACCATGATAATCCTTCAACCGCCCCTGCACCTGCACCCGGTCGCCGAGTCTCAGCGCCGGAAATACGCCTCGCCGTAGATACACCATGATACCGCTACTTTCGTCCTGGATGAAAATGATGCGCCTGGAGAGCGCTCCCGGCGGCACGGTCACAGTTCCAGCCAGAGTCATGGCGGTTTTGGCGGGAGCGAGATAGGCGTTGGCAATGGGCTGCACCGGCCCAAAGAAACTATCTGACGCAGGTTGCGTTGCTGGGATTGGCGACGGCGGGCCCGGGGTTGGCGTGGGCGCAAGCCGATTGGGCTGGCCCGGGGTCACGAGATGCACGCCCCAGGCGTCAGACCCATCGGGGAAACGGCTGAAGGAGCGATCGTAGCCGGGCGATTGCTTCCAGGCGAAGCTATCAACCACCAACCAGCCATCGCCCGCCGGACGCGCCAGGTGCAGAATTGCGTTACGATCTGGCAGCGGCAGCTTGCTTTGTCGGCGGAAGATGAGCAAATAGCCGCCCGGCTCGATCATTACGCCCGGAGGCAGCGTGGCGTAGCGCCCGACGGGCAGGCCATCTTCTCCTAGCGAGCCGCGCCACAAGCGCCAGCCCCCCACATCTGCGGGCCAATCGCCGCTGTTGTACAGTTCGATCCACTCATCCAGATAGTTGGCCACGCCATTTCCATCCCAATCGACGCGCCGGGGCGCGGGTAGGATCTCGTTGAACGTCACCTGTCCCGGCGCGGGCGTGGGCCACGGCGTAGGGGTGGGCGTGGGTGCGATGTTGGGACCGCCCGGGCTGGGTGGATACATCATCGTCCAGCCCCCCACGCCATCCACCGTACGCGACCAGGGCTGATCCCACTGCGCTTCGAGATAAACGTAGGAGTCGATGACCTGACCATCGGGAGCGATGAGCCGCACGCTGTCGCCGTTGTTGTTTAGGGCAATGTTCGTCTCGCTATGGAAAAACAGCAGGAAGCCCCGGGCGTCGATGACGCTTCCCTCGGGCAACGACCAGGGACGGCTGCCCCCCTCGCCATCATCCAGCGCCCAGCCATCCAGGCGAATGGAGAATTCGTGGGGGTTGTAGAGTTCGATGTATTCATCCAACAGATTCGCCTCGCCATCGCCGTTGAAGTCGACATGCCGGGGCGCTGGCAAAAATTCGTTGAGAGTGATGAACCCCGCTGTCACGGGCGTGGGAGACAGGGTGGCCGTGGGCGTGACGGTGGGCGTGGGCGTCGCCGTAACCGAAGCCGCCGGTGTAGGGGTGATGGTAGGGCTGGGCGTAACGGTGGGAGCCAGATTGGGCCCGCCCGGGCTGGGCGGATAGGTTTCGGTCCACTCGCCGCCGCCATCGATAGTGCGTGACCAAGGCGTATCGCCCGAGCTGTGGTCATAACCCACATAATCCGCTTCGGTGACGCCATCAGGAGCCAGCAGCCGCACGCTGTCGCCGTCGTTGTTCAGAGCGATTTTTGTATCCTTGCGGAAGAAAAGCAGAAACCCCCTGGGCGGAATGGCCGCGCCAGCGGGGATCGTGTAAGGGGAAGAACCGCCCTTCCGGTCATCCAGACGCCATCCGCTCAAATCCACCATGACTTCGCCCGGGTTGTACAGCTCGATATACTCATCCAGATAACTGGCCTCGCCATCGCCATCGAAATCGATGGTTTTGGGGCTAGGCATAAATTCGTTGATGCGGACGAAATCCAGCGGGATCGGCGTGGGAGTGGGCGGCAGCGGGGCCATCCAGAAATCGTTGTCAGGATACTCGCCGGTGGCGGGCGTGTCATAGCGGATGCGGTCAGGCGGCATCAGAACGCCCGAAGGACTGCTAACGCCGCTCCATTGCAGCCCATCTTGCGCCGAGGGCCGCAGGAAGTAATGAAAGAAAAGCCCCTGCGCCGTATCGAACGCAATGCGCCAGGAGCCATCCCCGTGCACATAGCCATTGCTCAGCCAATGAATGTCACCGCCATCATCATAGCCATAAAGCCCGATATTATGATCGGTGAGAATTTGACTTCGATCAGGCGGAACGCCAAAATAAAGATGCCCACTAAAGGTGAGCCGGGCAGGGACGTTGGAAATTCCGGGCGAGGGAGGATACTTCTCCGTCCACGCGGGCGCGCCGTCCCCCATCCGCGACCAGGACCCGCCCTTGCGAGCGAGGCTGTACTGATGGCTGTCGCGTAACGAATCATCCGGGGCCAGCAGCCGCACCATATCGCCATCGTTGTTCAGACCGAAATTGCGACGAAAGAGGAGCAGGCCCCGGGCGGGAATGATGGTCCCCGCGGAGATGACGTAGGGCCGCGTGCCGCCTTCGATATCATCCAATCGCCAGCCGCCGAGGTCCACCGGAAAATCGTTGGCGTTGTACAATTCGATGTATTCCTGCTGGCCCGAGAGGGGCGCGGGCATGTATTCGTTGATGGAAATATTCACCGGAATGGGCGTGGCGGTGGGTTGAAGCGTTGGCGCGGGCGTGCTAGTCGCTGTGGGTGCGGGGCTGACGCCGGGCGTGGGCGTATCGGTCGGGGCGATGTTCATGCAATCTGCGTTATGCCATCCCAACCCATCGAATGTATCTTTGGGAAAACCATTCCACTCGGCTGCGGGATCAAAAGAATTGCCCGGATTAGCGTCACCCTCTGCGATAGTTCGTTTGCGCCGCAACGTGTGATCTTTGGTCGTGACCTCGCCCGCTCCCCATTGCGAGCCAGGATCGCCCTGTGTATCGCCGATGAAATCGATGATCGCGCCATCTTTGACCAGGGCTACGCCATCATCGCCATTGAAATCGAGCTTCGTCGTCGTCAAATCCGCCAAAGCAGCGAAATCAGCGGCGCTATGCGCCACGACCAGCACATCGCCATGGTTCAATGCGCCTGTCAGAGCATAGGATTTATCGTAACTGGCTCCGCCATTGCGATAAATCCTGATCTCATACCCCGACATATCCTCCTCCCGCTCCAGCCCGTTGAAAATCTCCACCCCTTTGTTGTAGCCTGCTCCCTCGACATACTCAGAAAAGAACAAGGACGAACAAGCTTGGGGCGCGCCTCGCGCATTTGGAGTCCATGCCCACATCATCATGGCCGCCAACATTCCCGCAAAACACATGCTTGCAATTTCTCTACCGCGCATATAGCGCACAATGTGCCTCCTTCTCTGGCAGGAAAAAAGACACGACCTGTTCCACTGTGCGCCGAGGCGTCTATGGCGGCATGTTGGACGACGCACAACGGAATTTTAGCAAGAAAACGACCGGCTTTCAAATTTGGAGGA
>JALXAF010000390.1 GCA_026992375.1 Anaerolineae bacterium | reverse complement strand
AGGTGATAGAAATTGCGGCTGCCCGCGTAGGCCTCATCGCCCAGCATCAGGCCCGCCCACTGGCGGTCGCTCATGGCGCTGGCGCCGCTATCGGTGAGAAGGTCGATGTACACATCCTCCGAGCGCAAGAGGAAGGTGTCGTAGCTGGCCTCGACCATGGCGGCCTCCCGGGCCGGGCGGGATATCTGGCGGAAAGAAAAACAAAATAAACCCACGAGACAAACGCCAAGGAAAAAACATGTCGAAAAATCATAGGCCGCGCCCGAAGCGACGCGCGGGATGGCGTCTTGATCGCAATCAGGTTATAATCGGAGCATGAGTTTGGCGTCGATTTCCCGTCACCTCGCCATCCCCCTCAGCCGATGGGGGCTTGTGGCGCTGGCGCTGCTGATGCTGGCCCTGGCCGCGATGCTGGCCCTGCAGCCGCTGAAGGTGAGCCTGTTGCTGCTGGCGGCGCTGGCCTTTGGCCTGGCGCTGTTGCTCAGGCCCGTGGTCGGGCTCTACGCCCTGGCTTTGGTCATCCCCTTCAGCGCGGTGGCCCGGGTTCCCCTGGGCCCGGCCAGCATCGGTCCCACCGATCTGCTGGCGGGGGCGACGTTCTTCGCCTGGTTCCTGCGTCTGGCCGCGTTTCGGCCGCGACCGCGCCCGGCGCCCCTGCTGTGGTTCTTGCTGCCCTTCGCTGTCGTTTTGCTTTACTCCACCCTGGCCGCCCGCAGCCTGGTCGCAGCCCTGCCCGAGCTGGTGAAATGGGCCGAGGTCATCGTCATCTACTGGCTGGGCGCACAGCTTCTCACACCCAAACACCGCCTGCCCCTGGCTCTGACCCTGCTGGCCGCGGGGAGCGTCGAGGCCCTCATCGGCATCCGCCAGTTCATTTTTCGGATCGGGCCGGATGCGTATCTGCTGGGGCGATTTCTGCGGGCTTACGGCACCTTTGGCCAGCCCAATCCGTACGCGGGCTATCTGGGGCTGACGCTGCCGCTGGGGGCCAGTTTGAGCTTGTGGAGCCTGGCGACCATGTTTCGCAAGAAGGACTGGAGACCGGGGACGGGGGACAGAGGCGCCCGTTCACAAGCTGCGCTCTGGAGCCGCTTCAAAAACATCGCCCTGTTTCTGCTCATTGCAGAGATGACGGGCGTGATCGGACTGGGCGTGGTTGTGAGCTGGTCGCGGGGCGCGTGGCTGGGCGTGGCAGCGTCCTCCGCCACGGTGCTGGCCCTGAGTTCGGTCTGGGGCCTGGGCCTGATGCTGGCCCTGGCCGCCGCGTTGATTTTGGCCTGGCCGGCGCTGCCCCACAGCGTCACCGGGCGCATCGGCGATGTGCTGGGCTACTTTGGCGTGTGGAACGCCCGGGGCGTCCCCGTCACCGATGAGAATTTCGCGGTGCTGGAGCGGGTGGCCCACTGGCAGGCCGCGTGGGAGATGTTCGCAGACCATTTCTGGCTGGGCGTGGGCGTGGGCAACTGGGACGCGGCTTATCCCGACTACGCCATCGGCATCTGGGACGCGTCGCTGGGGCACGCGCACAATGTGCTGTTTCATTACGCGGCGGTGGCGGGCGTCTTTGGCGCGATCAGCTATCTGTGGCTGTGGCTGGGGACGTTGTGGCGGGCGTTTCGGGCCAGCCTGCAGCGCTCGGGCCTGAACAAGGCCCTGGCCGTGGGCGTCACCGGCATGTTGGTGCATCTTTCGGTGCACAATCAATTCGACAATCTGTGGGTGCAGGGCATGCCGCTGCTGATCGCCCTGGCCCTGGCGTTGCTACCGCTGACGCCGGAAGGTTCTGATCACGGGCGGTAGGGTTCTTCCCGCACCAGATGCCCGTAGACGATCTTCAGGAAAAGGGCGGGGATGAACCATTCGAAGCCCGGCGCCGCGGGGATGCCGTAGAGATTGATCACCAGGGCCAGGAGGATGAACAGGAAGGCGACGGGCCGTTGCAGATAGCGGGGCGTTTTCAGCACCGCCAGCGCGGCGATCAGCAACGCGGCGTACCAGAAAAGGCCATACAGCCATCCCCCTCCGAAAAACAGGGCGATGATCAGGGGATAGATGTGCAAGGCGGTGAAGAAAAGGTGGTTTTTGAAAAACCGCGTGCTGCTCGGTTCTGCGGGAAGGGGCGGCGTGTGATAAAATCGCTTGCAGGAGTTGAGGGAATTGGCCACCACCCCGCCCGCCACATCAAACGCCATCACACCGGCCAGAAGATATCCCCACCAGGCCCAGGCGTACGTCCCGGTCAGAAAAAAGAAGGCATACAGCCCCGCGCCCACCAGGCCTCCCGCCCACATCAGCGAGCGTTCGGTGCGCGTCGCGCCCGTTCCCGCCAAAAAATCAGGGCTGCCCTGATACGTCCAGTCGATGTTGACAGATTCTGAAGACATGCGGGCCTCCGGTTTGTGAATGAAATCGATCTCACGCAAAGTCGCCAAGACGCCAAGGGAAAAAGAAGCAAAAGATTCTTGGCGGCTTTTGCGCCTTTGCGTGAGACTTGCGTCCGCCGTCGAGTCGTCGCGTCATCGATGTTTTCGGACGAACCCAGATTACAATGAAACCAATCCCCTTGTAAAATCATCCGATAATAGGTGAGTTGAAAAACATCCCACCCCCATCCCAAACACCAATATCCAAAAACCAACAAATTATGAGCGAAAAAGACGCCATCACCCCAGAACAGCAATCCCCAGAACAACCTGATACGCCCGAAGTCATCGAGGGCGAAATCATACCCGAAGAAGAAAACATCGAAATGCAGCAGGAAGCCGAGATCGAGACCCCGGACATCGCCGAAGAGGAAGCCGCGGCAGAGGCTGCTGGCGAAACGGAAGCGAAGCTTGACGACGACGTAACGGCCGCGGAGCAGGCCGCAGAGGAAGCGGAGCAGGCCGCTGCGGAGGCGGAGGAAACCGCGTCCGAGATCAGCCCGGGGATGGCGGCGCTGGTCGACGAGATCAAGGAGCTGCGCAAGGCTGCGGATGAGGCCCGAGACCACGCGCTGCGGGCCCAGGCCGAGTTGCAGAACTTCCGCCGCCGCAAGGAGCGGGAGGTGGCCGACCGCATCGCCCTGGCCAACGAGCGCCTGATCCTGGAGCTGTTGCCGGTGCTGGACGATTTCGAGCGGGCCTTCGAGGCCATTCCCGAGGAGGATCGGGAGCAGCACGAAGCCTGGATCAAGGGCTTCGATCTCATCTACCGCAAGCTGCAAAAGATTTTGGAAAACCAGGGCCTGACCGCCATCGACGCGTCGGGCGAGTTCGACCCCAACGTGCACGAGGCGGTGACCATGGTGCCCAGCGACGAGACGCCCAGCGGCGAGATCGTGCAGGAGCTGCGCAAGGGCTACAAGTTGAAGGACAAGGTGGTGCGGGCCAGTCTGGTCAGCGTGGCTCAGTAGTCGCGCGGTCGTTTGGTCGCGTGGTCGTTTGGTCGTCTGGTCGCGCAGTCGCGTGGTCGGAAGGCCAGGCGACTCCATGAAACCCTGCCAATGATTTCTTCGTAACGAAAGCAGCACCCAATTTCAAACCATTCACGCATTACGCATCACGCATCACGCATTACGGAATAAAACCCCATGTCAAAAATCATCGGTATCGATCTCGGAACAACCAACTCTGTCTGCGCGGTCATGGACGCGGGCGAGCCCACGGTCATCCCCTCGGCCGAGGGCGGGCGGCTCGTGCCCTCGGTGGTCGCCATCAATCCCAAGACGAGCGAGCGCCTGGTGGGGCAGATCGCCCGCCGCCAGGCCATCACCAATCCCGAAAACACCATCGCCTCGGTCAAGCGATTCATGGGCCGCAAGTTCGATGATCCCGTGGTGCAGGAAGCCATCCAGCATGTCTCCTACGAGGTGATCGAAGCCGCCAATGGCGATGTGCGGGTGATGATGAACGGTCGGGATTACTCCCCGCCCGAGATCTCAGCCATGATCCTACAGAAAATCAAGGCGGA
>JALXAF010000389.1 GCA_026992375.1 Anaerolineae bacterium | reverse complement strand
CCGCTCATGCCCGTGGCAAGGAAAAAGCCTTCGACGTCGGGCGCAGGCCCCAGCAACGCATGTCCATCCTGAGTATATCCCTCCACGCCCACATGCCCCCGCCGCACCGGACTGGTTTCCATCGCTGGAATCCGGCGGCAGAGATTCTCAAGCACCTGATATTGGATGCGAGGATCGAGGGTTTCGCTGTACGAATCCAGCTCATCTTCGCTGATAATGCCGTTGTATTCACTGCCCGACGTGCCCGCCAGAGTGAGTCCGCCCGTCTCCGGCCGTCCATACACGCCGTTGATGCGGTCGATAAAGGTGAGGTGGGGCGTGGGCATATCCGCCGGGGTTTCCAGAATGGCGGGCTGGTGCAAGGCTAGCGTGATGTCCAGCTTTAGCCCCACCATAGCCGCCACCTTCGCGCCCCATGGCCCGGCTGCATTGATGACCACAGGCGTAGCAATGTTCCCAGCGGGGGTCTGCACCCCCTGTACCCGGCCGCCGCGGATGGCGACGCCTGTCACCTCCACGCCCTGGGCCACGCGAGCCCCCTGCCGTCGGGCGGCCCGGGCGATGTTCGTGGCCGTGAGATAAGGGTCGGCGTAGCCTGAATGCGGCTCGTACGCGGCCACGGAGAAATCATCCGAAACCATGTAGGGCGCAATCTCCGCCAATTCATCGCCGGAGATGAGGCGCGTATCGACGCCCAATGCCTGCATCATGGCCACATTGGCCTTCATCCGTTCCTGATTTTGGGGTTTGACGATGCGCACAAAGCCCGTGCGCACGAAACCGCATTCCCCGCCCACCATCTCACCAAAGTATTGGAAAGTGTCGAAGCTTTTTTGGGCGAACGTGGCTTCGATAGGATTGTCGTAGTGCATGCGCACCAGACCGCTGCTCATGCCCGTGGCCCCGGCCGCGATGTGTTTTTTCTCCAGCAGCACGACTTTGCCCGCGCGCATTCTGGTGAGATGGAAAGCGGCGCTCACCCCGATGATGCCGCCGCCGATGATAACGAAGTCCGCTGTTCTTGGTAGATCCATGTCGGATAGCGTGTGAATGGGCGAGAGAATCGACGAGAGCAGATTTTTATTAGGAGTTATCATACAATGAACGGTCGGGGATGGCAAATGATGGAAAAAGCAGGGGGATTGCATCAATTTAGTCTGCGAAACGGGCGAAAAGCGCACTGTATAGCGCCCTCAGGCAGGGCGGATCCTGGCGGCCCGATTTACGCAGGAGGGGCGACTGAATTGTTGCGCTCTCGCAGGCGGATGGGGTTTTGTAGTAAAATGCGTTGATGATCCGCGTTTTTCATTCCATGTCGTCGGCTGCAGGTCCGCCCGATGCTAACGAACAGGAGATTTCGATGAAATTCAGTCAATCCAATGCACAGCTTTATATTCCCGATGGCGCGCCCGAGGCCGAGGCCCTGGCTCGCACCACCCATCTCGCCATCGCCGCACATCAGGATGACATCGAGATCATGGCTGTCGACGGCATCCTCGAAGCCTTTGGCCAGCCCGACAAGTGGTTTACGGGCGTGGTGATGACCAATGGCGCGGGCAGCCCGCGTTCGGGCGTTTACGGCTATTACACCGATGAGGAGATGCGGCATGTGCGGGTCATCGAGCAGAAGAAAGCGGCTTTTATGGGCGGTTACGCGGCCCAATTCCTGCTGGATCATCCCAGCAGCGTGGTCAAGGACCCGGCCTCGATGGCGCCCAGCGAAGACCTGATCGCCATCCTCCAAGCCACTCGTCCCGAGATCGTCTACACCCACAACCCGGCCGACAAGCACGACACCCACATCGGCGTGATTATGAAGACGCTGGCCGCCATCCGCAGCCTGCCCAAAGAGGAGCGTCCGCGCAGGCTTTACGGCTGTGAGGTCTGGCGCGATCTCGACTGGATGCTAGACGAGGACAAGATCGCGTTCGATGTCTCGCGCTACGAGAACATGCAGATGGCCCTGGTCGCAATCTTCGATTCGCAGATTAGCGGCGGCAAGCGCTATGATCTGGCCACCATGGGCCGCCGCCGAGCCAACGCCACCTACTACGCCTCCCACGCCACCGATATGGCCCATCTGATGACTTTCGCCATGGATTTAACCCCTCTCATCGAGGATGACGAACTGGATCTGACCGAATACGTCATGGCGCATATCCAGCGTTTTGCGGATGATGTGCGCGGGCGGCTGGCGCGCATGAGCTGACACCGCGATGCCAGCACCCCCTGACGCTTATCACAACAATCTCGTAACTACTAAGGTCTCATCACCATTTTGCCACGAAGACACGAAGAAGATGAAGGCACGAAGTGTTTTTCTTTATTTTTTCCTTTGTGTCTTCGAAAAACTTCGAGCCTTCGTGGCTTTTTGAGGCTTAAAGTCGAATACGTTAGCAGTTACACAATCTCAACACTGGAGCAAAAACATGGAAATCGACATCAGGCAAGGTGATATTCTTGAAGCCCAAGCGGATTTGATCATCGTCAATCTCTTCGATGGCGTGACCGAGCCCGGAGGAGCCACCGGCGCGGTGGACAAGGCCCTGGACGGGCAGATCACGCAGCTTATCGCCCTGGGTGATTGCTCGGGCAAGCTGGGCGAGACCACGCTGCTTTACACCCTGGGCAAGCTGCCCGCGCCCCGGGTTCTGGTGGTTGGTCTGGGCCCGAAGGATGTGTTCGATGGCAAGAAGGCCCGAGTGGTCGCGGCCAGGGCTATCAGCGCGGCCAAAAAGGCGGGCGCGAAGCGAGTGGCCACCATTGTGCATGGCGCGGGCGTCGGCGGTCTTGATCCTATCGAAGCAGCGCAGGCGTTGGTGGAGGCCAGCTTGCTGGAAAGTTATGAGATGCCCGCTCAGCGCAGCGGCAATGGCGATGAATCTGGCGTGGAGTCCCTGACCGTGGTGGAATTCCACGCCGAGGCCATCCCCCTGCTGGAGACGGGCGCGCAGATGGGCCGCATCGTCGCGGAGAGCGCCATCTTCTCCCGCGACCTGGCGGCCACCCCCTCCAACATCGCCACGCCCGGCTGGGTGGCGGCCCGGGCCCTGGAGATGGCCGAGGAGACGGGCCTGGACATCCGTATCATGGAATGGGGCGAGATGGAGGAGTTGGGGATGAACATCCTGTTGGCTGTGGCCAAGGGCAGCGATGAGCCGCCCAAATTCATCATCCTGGAACACAACAAGGAGCGGGCCGAGGAGCTGCCAACTATCGTGCTGGTGGGCAAAGGCGTCACCTTCGATACGGGCGGCTATTCGCTGAAGCGCAGCGACGGCATGTGGAAGATGAAGTACGACATGAGCGGTGCGGCCAATGTGCTGGGCATTCTGCGGGCCGCAGCCCTGCTGAATCTGCCTTTGCACGTGGTGGGCCTGACGCCCATGGTCGAGAATATGATCAACGGCCATGCACAGAAGCCGGGCGATGTGTACAAGGGCATGACCGGCAAGACCATGGAGGTCATCTCCACCGATGCGGAGGGCCGCATGATTTTGGCCGATGCGCTGGCTTACGCTGGGCGCTACGACGCGGACGCTGTTATCGATCAGGCGACGCTGACGGGTGCGATTAGCGTGGCGCTGGGTCAGCAGGCCGCGGGCCTGTTCACCGAGGATGAAGCGCTGAAGGCCCGCTTGCTGGCTGCGGCCGAGGCCACGGGCGAGCGGTTGTGGCCCATGCCCATGTTCGATGAGTACAAGGATTACATCAAGAGTGATTTTGCCGATGTGAAGAACTCCACCGCGCCGGACCGGGGCGCGGGCGTGAGCACCAGCGCCAAATTCCTCCAGCACTTCACCGAGGATTATCCCTGGGCGCATCTGGACATCGCGAGCATGGGGTGGACCAAGAAGCCGCGGCCCATGTATCCCGCGGGCGCTGCCGCGTTCGGCGTGCGGCTGCTGGTGCAGATGCTGCGAGACTGGAATGGTTGAAACGTGATGCGTG
>JALXAF010000388.1 GCA_026992375.1 Anaerolineae bacterium | reverse complement strand
ACGTGTATCATGGTTTGTACAGCGGTTGACATGGTTTGCTCCTTATGAGTGTCTCCGGAAGTGGCTCTCATAAGGATGTACCATTCAGCCGCTTTTGTCACGTTCGCATTTAGCGGAAACTAAAGATCACAGGTATCCCGCAAAATATTCTACCACGAAGGCTCGAAGGAACGAAGCCACGAAAAAACTAATTATTTTCCCCTCGTGTCTTCGTGGTTTTTACCTTTTCTGGCACACTTTTGCCGCGAAGTGGTGGTGCACTGACGTGCGCGAATTGACACCAACAGAATGACCACCGCGCGGCATGGTGGGCTGGCGCTGCATCGCGGTGTGGAGCCTGCAAGGGGGCGTGGGCAAGAGCACCCTGTCCGCTTCCTCGACCGCCACCCGCGCCGTCAAACCCGCCCGCGTCTGGTGCATCGGGCCGTTCAGGATCAGGCGCTGAGCTTTGTTTCACGCAAAGACGCAGAGCCGCAAAGGAAAGAAGATGCAAAGAAAAACTTTGCGCCTTGGCGACTTTGCGTGAGGCCCCATCCCCCTCAACGATATGTCCTTCCGAACCCATACCTCGCCTCCGTGGTGGAGCGCCACCCGCAAACCGTCATGCACCTGCTGCGCCTCCTCGGCGCGTGCTCGGGCGACGTCATCTCGGGCCAGGCCGTGCCCGTGTTCAGAAAGGAGGGTGGTGAAGCTAATCCTCAAACAAATCACCTATCCAAATCACCCAATCCAAATGATCCTTGACCGCGTTGTACATTCGACGATCGCCCGTCACAAAGGACTCTTCTCGCTGATTGGCTAGAGCCAGATAGGACGCATCATACGCAGAACGGCCAAAACGTTGGGCGAACGCAGCCATATCCTGCCAGGCTACCGGAAACAAAGGAATCCCCAGACCATCAAAGGTGTCCAATGCCTCCATCCCCTGCTCTTCACGGATGCGACCGCGCCGAATCGCCTGCATCACAGCGTTGGTCATCTCATAAACCAAAAGCGTGGGCGCCGTCAGGTCAAGTTCGCCTAGCACGTAATCGCGTAGCAAAAGTTGGGAGGGGAGCTGATTTTCATCTGGGAAGTAAGCGGGAAGCAGGGCGCTGGCATCAACGATCATGACGCGCCTCCAGTTCCGCACGAGAAGCTTCGTACAACTCTTTGGCGGTCACGCCTACCTTCTCCTCTCGAAATGTCTTGGCCAATTCGAGCATGCGCAAATAAGCTTCGATGCGACGCATTTGCTCATATTTTTCGGGGGAAATGATGACGCCAACAGGCTTGCCGCGGTTGGTGATGGTGACAGGTGTGATCTTGACCTTTTTTAGCCATTTGGAAAGATGGCTGTGGGCTTCTGCGACGGAGACTTTTGCATTCATAAGACAACCTGACTGAATATAGTGATATAAGATGGTAATTTCATTTATACATATCTTATCATGAAGTTCATCACCATGCAAGTGATCGTTCTCGGATGCCTCCAACCCCGCCATTGTCCACGGGCGGGGGTAATGTCATAATAGCGAAAGACGGCCATCGGATCTACTACTAGCGCGACAACGTGGAGCAGTTGGATGAGCAAAAGCGCTCCCGGCCGATGGCAACCGTTATCTCCCCCAACAAGAGAAGCATCGTCAGAAATGATGTGTTCGAATAGCTCATGAAACACGCGTATGCAAGCAACCTATGAAAATCACGGCAAGACCATCGCTTCAGAAGATTTCAGTCAGGGGCGTTATTTCCTGTAGAATCTGCACTTGCCCGAAGAATGGCTGGAGCTCATCCAGGAGGCCCTGCCCGAGGAGGAGAACGATGAGTAAGAAACGGAGCGGCGCCGGTTTCTCGGGCCTGGACATCCAGGGCCTGGACGTGGATGTGCGGGAGACCCTGCTGCAAGGCGCGGTGCGAAACAAGTCGGCGCTGACGGCCAAGCAGCGCTGGGACCGCAAACGCAAGCGCCGCACCTTTGATCTGAACCAGGAGGTGATTGCGGCGCTGCGGCTCATCGCTGAGGAGGAGAAGGTCTCCATGTCCCGGCTGGCGAACTTTCTGCTTGCCTGGGCGCTCCTCGAATACGCCCGCAATCCAGAGTTCGCGCGGGTGCTGGATGCGCACAAGCGCCCGGTCTACACCTCGCAGTTCGATTGGGTTCCGGAGCTTCCGCAAGACTGGTTGGAGGAGATCCGGGCCTTCGTGAAGACCGCGCAACGTCGCAAAACCTGGGGCGTGACGTGATCGCTCTAATTGGGGGCGCGTGAAAGCTCCCATCTCCCGACTATACGGCATCACATCCGGCGAACCTTGTGATGTCGTATATGTCATCCCATCCGTCACCCCATACGACATCACAACCTGCACCGTATGGGGTGACGGTTCGTCCTCCGTAAAGCCCGCAGAGCGCTTGTTTTCGGGCGGGCCAGGGGAGGATGCCCCGGAAGAAAAAAAGACGCTGTAAGCCCTGTTTTCATCGATTTCGCCGATGGGGAAAATGCGGGGCCTGCTCGCAAAGCCATCACCCACCTTTTCAATTAACAACGTATGGATTATAATAATCTGCAAGAGGTTAAAGTGCCATGTTTGTCAATCGAGAACGCGAGCTTGCTTTTCTGAATGCCCTTATCACCCGACGACGCCCGGGCCCGGCGCAACTGGCGCTGGTGTATGGTCGGCGACGCGTGGGAAAAACGGTGCTGCTCCTGACCTGGGCGCAGCGCAGCGGGCTGCCTTTCACCTATTGGGCGGCGGAGAAGGAGCCCGCCGCACTCCAACGCCGCAAGCTCTACGCCCGCATCCTCGGCGTCTCCATCCAACAGGCGCCTCTCTTCGCCAGTTGGGCCGAGTTTTGGGACGCCGCGGCCGCCGTGCTGAAAGGACGACGGCGCATCCTCATTCTGGACGAGCTGCCCTACGCGGCGGAGGCTGATTCCGCCATGCTCTCGGCCCTGCAACACGCCTGGGATCAGCATTTCAAAGAGAGCGATCTCATCATCGCTCTCTGCGGCTCTCATGTGCGCGTCATGGAAACGCTGTTGATGCACCAGTCGCCGCTTTTTGGACGCATGACCGGGCAGTGGTTGTTGCAGCCCCTGGATTTTCCAGCGCTCTCCCATTTCTTCCCCAACTGGTCGCTGGAAGAGCGCATCGCCCTTTATGGCATGGTGGGCGGCGTCCCTGCTTATCTGGAATGGCTTGACCCCGAACGGTCGCTGGCGGCGAATGTGTGGGAGATCATGTTGGCTCCGGGCAGCATGTTCGTGGCTGAACCCCAATTCCTGCTCTATGACGAGGTGCGGGAGCCGCAGACTTATCTGGCTATCCTCAAGGCCATCGGGCGGGGCAATCACACGCTTAACGACATCAGCAACGCCAGTCTGGTGGGCAAGGCGCATCTCTCCGCCTATTTATCTACGCTGCAATCGTTGCGGCTGGTGGAGCGACGCCTGCCCGCCACCATCCCCCGGGCCCGCCGTCGCAAATCCCGGCAGGGACGTTATCATTTCACCGATCCCTATTTCCGTTTCTACTTCCGCTTCATCGATCCTTACCTGGCCTATCTTCCCGCAGAATCATCGGCCATGCGAGAAGGAATTCGGCAGGGATTGCGGGCATTTGTGGGCCAGACGGCCTTCGAGGAGCTGGCTCAGGCCTGGCTGCGCAAGCAGGGGCGGATGGGGCGTTTGCCTTTTGAGCCGGAGGCGGTGGGCAGCCACTGGAGCCGTCATGTGCAGGTGGATGCGGTGGCGGTCAATTGGCAAACCCGCGACCTGTTGTTGGGGGAATGCAAGTGGACGGAGGCGCCCATCGACCGGCGGGTGGTGCGGGAGTTGGTGGAGAAAAAGACGTCGAAGGTGTTGAAGGACATGAGCGTCTCGGGCGATGACTGGCGCGTGCATTACGTTTTCTTCGCCCGACGCGGTTTCACCGACGCGGCCCGGGCCTATGCCGAGGCGCCCGGGGCCATGCTTGTGGATTTACCCCTGCTGGAGGCGGGGTTGAGAT
>JALXAF010000387.1 GCA_026992375.1 Anaerolineae bacterium | reverse complement strand
TGCTGCACATCGCCGTGCCCAAGGCCCACATCCTCTTTGCCGAAAGCATTGTGGGGCAGATCGATGAGCTGCTGAACCAGCGGGCCTGGTTTATGATGTTCCCCCTGCCCTTCATGGAGGTGGAAAGCTCCTGGATGCGGCCCGTGGCCTATCGCCCGCCCGAGGGCATGGACGAAGAGGAATTTTTCGACATGATGGACAACGCAGAGGTGCTGGATTTCACCCTGCCCTTCAGCGTGCAAACCCCGCAATGGGCCAATTACGAACCCCTGGTGGTCAAATACCTCAAGCGGGTGGGCGGTCAGGCCTTTGGCAAGGGCCGCAACACCGCGCTCTGCACCGCCAGCTTCCATCTGGCCACGCACATGGATGGCGAGATTCACTTCTGGTCCCGGGGCCGCACCATCGGCCAGGTGCCGTTGGAGCACTGGATCGGGCCGGGCGCCATCGCCGACATCTCCCACCTGGTCTCCGACCTGGATGTGTACACGCCCGAGATGATCGAGAGCGTGGTCGAGGTGCGGGAAGGAGACATCCTGCTGATCAAGACCGGCTTCCACGTCTACGGCTGGAACAGCCCCGACTCCGATGAATTCCGCTACATGGTGCGTCATCCCGGCCCCTCGCCCGATTTCTCCGATTGGGCCGTGGCCAAGAAGATCAAGTGGCTGGGCATCGACGCGGTCAGCCAGGATCACCCCATGAACACCATCCAGCGCATCTGGCACCCCAAAACCTTCGAAGAGGCCAACAACAAGCTCAAGACCAAATTCGGCAAGGATTGGGATGAGATGTTCCCCCTGGACAAATACTACCAGGACACTCACCTGAATCTTTTCCCCAAGGGCATCGTCCACGCCGAAAACCTGGGCAAGGACATCCACGACACACCCAGCGGCCGCTACTACATCGGCGTCTACCTGCCCAAAGGCATGGAAACCGCGTCGATGTGGGGAAGATTCATCGCGATTAAAGAAGCAGACTGATGCTTCCAACTTTGCGCTTCTTCTACAGGACGCGTTGAGCAGGATCGTAATTCGTAATGCGTGATGCGTAAGGAGTGGTGTGAAACCTTTACGCATGACGCATCACGTTTTACGTGAGTTCGAGATCAATGGCATCTTCACACCGAAAACAACATACATTCATCCACTTCCGAGGTCTCCGCCTATGAAACCACCTCCCTTTGAATACTTCGCCCCGAGCTCCCTGCCCGAGGCGCTGGAACTGATGAACCAGCACGGGTATGGGGCCAAAGTGCTGGCGGGCGGGCAGAGCCTGGTTCCCACCATGAACTTCAGGCTGGCCAACCCCAGCGTCCTCATCGATCTCAACCGCATTCCCGACCTGGGCTACATCCGGTCATGGAGTGACGGCCTCAGTATCGGGGCCATGACCCGGCACGTGCAGGTGGAGAAAAGCCCCAAGGTGCTGGATAAAATGCCTCTGCTCCACGCCACCATGCCCCGCATCGCCCATCCCCAGATTCGCAACCGCGGCACCTTTGGCGGCAGCCTGGCCCACGCCGACCCGGCCGCAGAGCTGCCCGCGCTGCTGCGGGCCGTTCGGGGCCAGGTCAAGGCCCAGAGCGTGCGCGGCGAACGCTGGATCGACGCCGACGATTTCTTCGTCGATTTCTTCACCACCGCCCTGGAACCCGACGAGATTCTGACCGAGGTGCGGCTGCCGGGCCTGGCCCTGCGTAGCGGCTGGGCCATGGACGAAGTCGCCCGTCGCCACGGCGATTTCGCGCTGGTGGGGGTGACCACCGTCGTGCGGGTGAACGCCAGCGGCGCCTGCGATGAGGCCCGCATGGTCTTCTTTGGCGTGGGCGATGGCCCAATGCTGGCCGAGACCGCCGCGGGCGTGCTGCGGGGCGAACAGCCCACCGACGACGCCATCCTGGCCGCGGCCGAGGCTGCTGCCCAGAAAGACGTCGATCCCCCTACCGATGTGCACGCCACCGCCGCCTACCGCCGCCATCTGGTGAAGGTGCTGGCCAAACGCACCCTGCGGCGGGCATTCGACCGCGCTCTGGGCAAGGAGGTCCACAATGACTGACCTGGTAACCATCAATGTACGCGTTAACGGCGTCGATTATCAGCGCCAGGTGGAGCCCCGCCTGCTGCTCAGCGACTTCATCCGCCACGATCTGAACCTGACCGGCACCCACGTGGGCTGCGAGCATGGCGTCTGCGGCTCCTGCACCATCCTCTTCGACGGCCAGCCCATTCGCTCCTGCCTGCTCTTTGCGGTGCAGGCCGACGGCCACAACATCCTCACCATCGAGGGCCTGGCCCCCGACCCCGACCATCTCCATCCCATCCAGGAGGCTTTCCACGAGGCCCACGCCCTGCAATGCGGCTTCTGCACGCCCGGCTTTGTGATGACCCTCAAACCCTTCCTGGAAGAAAACCCCGATCCCTCGGATGAGGAGATTCGCGAAGCGATCTCGGGCAATCTGTGCCGCTGCACAGGCTACGATCACATCGTGGACGCGGTGCACATCGCAGCCGAAAGAATGAAGGAGGCGTCATCATGAGCAAGCGATACATTGGCAAACCTATGAAACGCAACGAGGACGCGCTGCTGCTCACCGGCCGCGCCCTCTTCACCGATGACGTCCATCTGCCCGACATGCTGCACGTCGCGTTCGTGCGCAGCGATTACGCTCATGGCCGCATCCTGGGCATCGACACCGAATTCGCCGAGGAAATTCCGGGCGTGGTGGCGATTATCACCGCCGAGGATCTGGGCGATTACTGGCAGCCGGGCCCGCTGCTGGTGCCCCCGCCGCCGGTGGAGGGCAAAATCTTTCACGCCCGCACCCAGGTGCCCCTGGCCAAAGACAAGGTGCGCCACGTGGGCGAGCCCATCGCTATGGTTATCGCCGAAAGCCGCTACATCGCCGAGGACGCGGCCGAGCAGATTTTCGTGGATATCGAGCCGCTGCCCGCGGTGACGGGCCTGGAAGAATCGCTCTCGCCCGACGCTCCGCTGATCCACGAAGACCTGGACTCCAACCTGGCGGCGCACATCATCCAACAGAAAGGCAACTACGCCGAGGCCAAAGAAAAGGCCGACGTGGTGATCAAGCGCCGGTTCTACTACGATCACGGCATTGCCGCGGCCATGGAAAACCGGGGCATCGTGGCCTGGTGGGATGACAAGATGCAGCGTCTGACGATATGGGACACCACCCAGGCGCCGGTGGTCATTCGCAACGGCATCGCTGCCATGCTGGGGCTTTCCGAATCCCAGGTGCGGGTGATTGCGCCCTTCATCGGCGGCGCATTCGGGCCCAAGATCATGATGTTCTATCCCGAAGAGGTGCTGCTGCCCTGGGCGGCGATGAAACTCAACCGCCCCGTCAAGTGGATCGAGGATCGCCGCGAGAATTTCATGTCTACCACCCAGGAGCGGGATCAGATCCACTGGGCGGAAATCGCACTGAGCAAGGATGGCAAGATTCTGGGCGTCAAGGATGAATTCATCCACGATTCGGGCGCTTATGATCCCTACGGCCTGACCGTGCCCATCAACAGTCAGTGCACCCTGCTGGGCAGTTACGACATCCCCAACTACTACTCCGACATGAAGGTGGTCTTCACCAACAAGATGATCGTGACGCCCTACCGGGGCGCGGGCCGTCAGCACGGCGTCTTCGTGATGGAGCGCCTGCTTGACCTGGCAGCGAAGGAGTTGGGGATGGATGTGGCCGAAATCCGGCGCATCAACTTCATCCAGCCGGATCAATTCCCCTACAACAACGAGATCATCTATCAGGACTTTGCGCCTCTGGTGTATGACAGCGGCAACTACGAGCCGGTGCTGCAAAAAGCCCTGGAGCTCATCGAATACGAGAAGTTCATCAATGAAGAGCAGCCCAAATATCGGGCTCTGGGGCGTCATGTGGGCATCGGTGTGGTGGCCTATGTGGAAGGCACCGGTATCGGGCCCTACGAAGGCGCCCGGGTGCAGGTGGAAAGCACGGGCAAGATCAATGTGTCCACCGGCGTGGGCACCCAG
>JALXAF010000386.1 GCA_026992375.1 Anaerolineae bacterium | reverse complement strand
CCCCCGCTCCGGGACGGGCTGGGGAGGAGATAAGGAAGTTTGATTGGATGGGCCGCTTGTCTGCCTGCGCAGACAGGCCAATTTGCGCCCGAAAATGTCCTCGCAGGAGGACATGCGGCGGAACGCCCTCAGAACCGAATTCTATTCGGCCAGTGCGCCCCAATTTTGGAACGCACCCGGATATGGCATGGCAGTGCAAAATTCGCCAAATTGGGCTATACTGAAACATCGGTGGAATTGTAGAAGCCTGCGAGCGGCTTTTACTGCCCGCCCAGGCGAAATGAGAATCTGCCGAAAGGAGATGTATGATGAATCACGCACGGCCAACGCTTCTTGGCGTCACCGTCAAAACGCTCGTGACCCATACCGTCACGTATTTCATCGTGGGGCTGCTGGCGTCACTGCTCCTCGATTACGCGCGCTTTTTCGCTGAATCCAACCTCAACCTCATCATGCGGCCAACAAGCGATCCGTGGGTGATGGCGGGCCCGCTGTTCCAGCCTGTCAGGGGGATAATGTTCGGGATTGTGTTTTATCTGCTGCGGGAGCCCTTCTTCGAGAAAAAGAACGGCTGGCTGGTCATGTGGCTCGTGCTGGTGCTGGTGGGAATCATCGGGGTGTTCGGGCCCGCGCCCGGCTCGGTGGAAGGGATGATCTACACGGTGTTCCCGCTCTCGGTTCACCTGAGAAGCCTGCCGGAGCTTCTTCTTCAATCGCTGTTCTTGTCGCTGCTTCTGTTCTACTGGGTGAATCATCCAGAGAAAAGATGGCTCAACTGGGTGATGGGGATTGCATTCGCGCTTGTGATGGCGCTGCCCCTGCTCGGGCTGCTGGTGGGCTCGACCGCGTAAGGCAAGTTAAATCAACCCACTCTCTCCCCCATACGCGAAAGCCTGTGACCATCGACCCTATCGTTCGAGGACGTCTTACACAAGTGTTGACCGCAGCTGTGGATGGCTATTTCGATATCCGCAGCCTTCGCTTTGACGCGGTTTTCAAGCCTTTCGATCACGCCGTCCGCCTGAGCGGGCGTTTTCTCACCGATACAGAAACCGCGTTCGAAGTCATCTCGCAGCGGTTGGCGGGCGAGGGCTGGCAGGTGTTTTTCCGGGAGGAGGAAGGGGAGCCGGTCATCTATGCGGCTCTGGGGCAATGGCCCGAGACCAAACCCAACTGGCTGCTCTTCGGCATCCTGCTCACTGTCACCCTGGCCTCGGTCTTTTCGATTCACGCCATCACGCCCGACCATAGGCTGGATTGGAAAGGCGGCCTCAGCTTCGCCCTCCCCCTCATCCTCATCCTGCTCTTCCACGAATTCGGGCATTTCCTCGTCTCCCGGCGCAATCGCATGGCCACCAGCCCGCCCTACTTCATTCCCATGCCCCTTTCCATCTTCGGCACCCTGGGCGCGGTCATCGTCATGCGCAAGCCGCCCAAGAACCGCAAACATCTCTTTCAGATGGCCGTAGCCGGGCCGTTGGGCGGGCTCATTCTGGCCATCCCTTTTCTCTTTTACGGCCTCGCCATCTCGGAAGTCAGCCCGCTTCCCCCACCGCCTTACATTCTCGAAGGCAATTCCCTCTTCTATCTGGCTGCAAAATGGCTGGTTTTCGGCCAGATCCTGCCATCCAACGGCATGGACGTGCAGATTCACAATATCGCGTTTGCGGCCTGGGTGGGCCTGTTCATCACCGGTCTCAATCTCATCCCGTCCGGACAACTGGATGGCGGCCATGTCATCTACACCCTGCTCGGGCCCAGGGCCAAATATCTGAGCTACGTCATCGTCGCCGGCTTCCTTCTGCTCTCTATCAAATATAGCGGCTGGCTGCTGTGGACGATCCTGCTCTTTTTTCTCGGCCGGGTCTATGCCGTACCGCAAGACGATTTGACGCCGCTGCCCGGCGCCTACAAGGTCCTGGGTTGGTTTATGATGCTCCTTTTGCTCCTCCTCTTCACCCCCATCCCCATCACCCTGATCCAATGACCTCATGCGATGGCTTAAACCGGAACGCAATTCCGGTCGGGTGCAGGATGAATGGGGCGAATCACATTTTCATCCCGTCGCAATGGCATTGCCCAACCTCGAGGTGACCCCATGCTGCAAGGAAAACTGGTGCGCTTGCGCCCGGTCGAACGAGACGACCTGCCCAACTACATCCAGTGGGTGAATGACCCCGACGTGCTGGCCTACTTCGGCTCCTATCTGCCCTACAACATGATCAAAGAGGAAGCCTGGTTCGAGCGTATGAGCGCCAGCGATAGCGTCATCAACTTCGCCATCGAGTATGAAGGTCGGCACGTGGGCGGCTGCGGCTTCCTCAACATCGATCATCGCAACCAATCGGCCGAGATCGGGCTGTTCATCGGCGATAAAAGCGTGTGGGATAAAGGTCTGGGCCAGGATACGCTGAGCGTGATGCTGGATTATGGCTTCGATCAACTCAACTTCCATCGTATCTACCTGCGAGTCTTCGCAGAAAACGCCCGCGCCATCCACGCCTACGAAAAAGTGGGCTTCGTGCACGAAGGGCGTTTTCGAGAGGCGATCTGGCGGCACGGGCGTTGGCATGATATGCTGTTTATGAGCGTCCTGCGGCGTGAGTGGCGACAGTAGAAGCCCATCGTTGGCTGCTCACTGACTACCGCCACCAGTCCTTGCGCGAGCGGGGATCCATGAAACTGCCGTTATCGCGAATGGCGATGAGCGGCGGCGTGCGCAACGCCCGGGCGAAGGGTTGTCCCGGATGCAGCGCAGGCAGCCTGCCGCGGCCCTGCGCGTCCATCGACCGGTACAGCGCCAGTAGATTGGGGTCCACGCAGATATTTTCCAGATGCAGCGCGTATCCCCAAATTACATTGTCCTCTCGCGTGTACTTCAGGGTGATGCGACGGGAGTCGGCGTAGAGAACCAGGGCCTCGTAGCCCTGACCCAGATCGTAGCCCGAATCGGGCAGGAGCAACAACTCGTCCTGCGCCGCGTCCAGCCCCATGAGTGTGACGGGGGGAGACGTGATGACCTCCCCGCGGCGATCTTGCGCCCAATTCCAATCGAACACCCGCCACACGCTGACGATATCGGGGCGGCGCGGCGTGACGAATAGCGTCGTGAGCTGCGGCGCTCGGGCGTCGGTGGGCCCGCCCAGCCAGATGTATTCTCCGGGGACGTTGGCGGGCGCGTAGCCGCGCAGCCCCAGGTTGAGATCAGGGTGTTGGGCCGCGGGCCTGTCGGTGGGGGGAGGATTCACCGTCAGGCCGACGTAGGTCGCGCCCGTGGTCGCGCATGATGCGGGCGCTGGAAAGGCCAGGGGCAAGAAGATGCGCTGGGAGAACGGCTCTTCTTGCGCCCGGGCCTGGTTTCCTATCCCCGCCAGCGCGATTATCGCCAGAAGGATGGCGATGGCTAGATTGGCGAAAAGTTTCTTCAAACGACGTTCTTCTCGGGATGCAATTCCTGCGTTGTAAATCGCTCGTAACGCAGGGGATCGATGTTCACTGTGGCGGCTCGGCCATCCAGAATCTCCTCGGCCATCAGCAGTCCGCACACAGGCCCGTGCATGAACCCGTGCCCGCTGAAACCGGTGCAGGTGTAGAAATTCTCCGGGGGCAGTTTGCCGATGATGGCCTGGTGGTCGGGGGTGACTTCGTATAGCCCCGCCCATTGCGTGAGCAGTTGCGCCTGCTCCAGCAGGGGGAAGCGCTCGATGGCCTTCTCCAGATGATACAGGGTCCAGTCCTGATCCACGTCTTCCCGCTCGCCCGGCGCTTCGTTGGGGTTGGACATGCCGGTGAGGATGCCGCCGCTCTCGTAGTGGAAGTAGAGGCTCTGGGCGAAATCGATGATGAAGGGCATGTCGCGGGGGATGCCCATGGGCCGGGTGACCACGATCTGGCGACGCACCGGCACGACGGGCAAATCGAAATCTGCGGTGGCGGCCAGCTTGCCCGACCACGGGCCCGCGGTCAGCAGGGTGACGCCCGCTTCGATGCGCTGGCCGTCCGCGGTCTCCACGCCGATGATGCGGTCGCCTTC